>DASRHX010001148.1:0-3705 GCA_035650295.1 Bryobacteraceae bacterium
CCCGGGGCGATTGCGCGCCGCTCTCGGCAACTCCGCTCGCTTGCCTGATTGCAGTCCCCGGACTACGCTGAGCCCGTCGAACCGTGTTTCGTCTGAGACGATCCGGCCGAGTTGTGGTACGCCAAGACCTGCTGAGAAGCACCGCCGATCTCTACACGAGGAGGGACGCAATGAGTGCTTGGAGGAGACTGCTTGGGGCGCTCGTCCTGAGCGCGTTCGCAGCAAGCGCCGCCGCGCAGCAGGATTTTCCCAATAAACCGATACGCTACATTTCACCCTATTCGCCCGGCGGCAGCACGACTGTCATCGCACGCCTGATCGGCCAGCAACTCACCGAGGCGTGGGGACAACAGGTCGTCGTCGACAATCGCGGAGGTGCCAATACCATCCTCGGCACCCAGATCGCCGTAACTTCACGCCCCGACGGCTACACGCTCCTGTCTCTGGGCGGTACCCTGGCCGGCAATTACTGGCTTGCGAAAACGCCCTACAACCCGCTGAAGGACATCGCGGCCATCGCCACCGTGTCGAAATACGAGAATGTACTGGTGGTGCCGCCGACGCTGCCGGTCAATACGGTCGCGGACCTGATCGCGCTCGCAAAGGCGAAGCCGGGGCAAATCACTTACGGCAGCTCGAGCTTCGGCGGACCGACCCACCTGCTTGGTGAGCTTTTCAACAGCGTGGCGAATATCAGGACGCTGCACGTTCCGTACAAAGGCGGCGGTCCGGCGGTGACCGATCTCATGGGTGGGCACATTCATTTTTTCTTCTCCAATCCCATCAACGTCGCTGCACCAATAAAAAACGGGCGACTCAAGGCAATCGGAGTCACCGGGGAGTCGCGCAACGTAGCGTTCCCGGACGTTCCCACGTTCGCCGAGCAAGGGCTTCCGACCATGGCATTGACGAATTGGCAAGGCGTGGGCGGACCGGCCGGCATTCCGAAGGGCATCATCGACAAGATCTCCGCCGAGATCAAGAAACTCGTGGAGCGGCCGGACACCAAAGAGAAGCTGAACGCCATGGGGTCTGAGCCCTACTACAACAATGCGGAACAGACGGCGGCGCTGCTCAGATCCGACATCGACAAGTACGGCAAGATCATCAAGGCGGCCAATATCAAACCCGAGTGACGGTCTTTCCGTGTTTTACTCGAACTTGGCAGCCGACGATTGCCCGCGGCACTCGCGCGTGTTGTTTTCCGCGGTAAGCCTCAGTCCGGCAAGTATCGGAAATTGAACGGGATTACCTCGTTCACGCACGACAGTCATGCCCCGGATCTGCATCACCGCTTTGAGGATCGCGCGTTCTCAAAGCCGGTAAAAATGCACCTGTGTAGGAAAAGAGACGACTGGTTCGGGCTCCTGATTTCCGGTTAAATCTGTAACCTGCGGACCTCGCATCGGGTTGCATGAAGGTGATGTCAAAAGAAATGAATCGTAGGCGGTTGCTTATGCGGCGTTTGCTGTCCGGTTTCGCATTGACCTGTTGCTGTTTGTCTTCTTCTGTTTTCGCCGCCGCTGGCGAATGGAAGAGTTTGACTTTTGCAGAAACGCTTCGAAATGAGGCACGCGCCTACGAGCACGGTGAAGGCGTCGACAAGAATCAGAAGCTCGCGGCCCAACTGTACTGTGACGCCTCCCGGCACGGAGACGCCGAAGCCCAATACAGTCTCGGCTGGATGTACGCGAATGGCCGGGGTGTGCCACGCGACGACAATATGGCGTCTTACTTCTTTGGACTCGCTGCAGAACAAGGACACGAGTACGCCAAAAGAATGCTGCGCTTCGTCGGTGATTATGTCGACCCTGAATTACCACAATGCATGCGTAAGACTTTCATCAAACCGGAGCAGCGACAGCAGACGGTTGAATACAAGCCCTCGTCCGAACTCGTTAATTTCACCCCTGTAACGCCGGACGAAAAGTTCGTGTTCGCTCTGGTCAATCGGTATGCGCCTGAATATGGGGTTGACCCCAAGCTGGCTCTCGCAGTAATCAAGCAAGAGTCGAATTTCAACCCGTTGGCGCGCTCGTCAAAGAATGCTCAGGGATTGATGCAACTTATCCCTGAGACCGCAGCACGGTTCAACGTGAAAAGACCGTTCGACCCCGAACAAAACATGAAGGGCGGCCTGGCGTATCTCCGCTGGTTGTTGGCTTACTTTCAAGGTAACGTCCCGCTCGTTGTCGCGGCTTATAACGCAGGGGAAGGAGCAGTAAACCGCTTCAGGGGTATACCGCCGTATCCAGAGACGCGTGCTTACGTGAGACGCATCATGGAACTCTTCGGTCGCAGCGAACACCCCTATGACACAACGGTAACAGGCCAGTCACCGGCACTCGCTCGCCTTAAGTAACATGTAGTTTCGCGTCGTTGCAGCCGTGCCGGCGGCAACGGAATGCCGCGGCAGGTAAGCGGATGCAACGCGCAACCCTCACCTCACACAAACCGCGAAAGGCAGCGTCCATGGCCGTGAAGATCTTGTTCGCCCCGAACCACCCCAAGCCCATCCTCGATGTGGCGCTCGCGCTCAAGCCACCGGCGTTCGAGCTCATGATCCACGCTCATGGCACGCCGGAGTACTACCGAGCCGCCGAAACGGCCGATTACTACATGGGCATGACACGCAACATCGACGCGCAGTTCTTCGCCGCGGCGAAGAGGATGAAGCTGGTGCAGTTATTGAGCGCCGGCTACGACCGGGCCGATGTCGCCGCAGCGCGCAAGGCCGGCATCCCAATCGCGAACAACGGCGGCGCGAACGCGATCGCCGTGGCCGAGCACACCTTGATGCTCATGTTGGCGACGTTGAAGAAGCTCACGGGTTTGCACGCCGACGTCTGCGCGGGCCAGTGGCGCTCCGGGCCGTCCGGCAAAGCGGGAGTGCACGAGTTGCGCGGCAAGACGGTCGGAATCGTCGGTTTGGGCAACATCGGCAAGAAGGTCGCACGGCGTGCGGCGGCTTTCGACGTCGACATTCAGTACTACGATATCGAGCGGCTGTCAGAAGACGAGGAGGATGCACTGGGGGTGCGCTTCGTGCTCTTCACCGAGCTGCTGCGCACTTCCGACATCATTACGCTGCACGTGCCGCTCGACGACAGCACCCGCAACTTGATCGGTGCGGCCGAGCTCGCAATGATGAAGCCCTCTGCCATCCTCCTCAACACCTGCCGCGGGCCCGTCGTAAACGAAGTGGCCCTGCACGAGGCGCTTCGGGCCGAACGCATCGCGATGGCCGGCCTCGACGTCCTGACCGAGGAGCCCTCCAGGGCAGAGAATCCGCTGTTCGTGCTGCCGAACGTCATCCTGACGCCGCATGCGGCGGGACCGACGGTGGAGAACTGGGCGGACCGCTTTCGCAACGGCTTCGACAACATCGTGCGCGTCGAGTCTGGACGCAAGCCGAAATGGGTGATCGACGAGTTGGCGGACCTCGTGAAGTAGGGATTACACGAGGACGAAGCATGACCGAAGCGCAATTCGACTACATCATCGTCGGCGCCGGCTCCGCCGGTTGCGTGCTGGCCAATCGCCTCACCGCATCGGGGCGTCACCGCGTGCTCCTCTTGGAGGCGGGCGAAGACGATCGCTGGATGTGGATCCGGATCCCGGCAGGCATCGCGCACATCCTCACGGGTGAACGCGCGATCTGGCGTTTCCAGACCGAGCCTGACGAGAAGGTGGCGGGACGAAGCC
>DASRHX010001149.1:0-6031 GCA_035650295.1 Bryobacteraceae bacterium
TAGGCAGAAATCAAATCCCGCACCTAGGATTTGATCACGAAGGTTCGAAATCGCGAAAAAGGTGATGTGATGGCCGTTCGTTCGGAGAGCATGCGCTAAAGTCAAAAAAAGATTCATGTGACTTTTCATCGGAAGACAGAAAATACCGAATCGTGCCATTTCGCCGAAGACGATTATACGGAATTTGGGTTATGTAGACGTTGAGAAGGCGTGTGCTTGCCCTAGGTACCGGTAGACCGGAACTGACGCGTCCCAATTCTTCATGCTGTCTGGTGGGCCGGACCCGGGGGCTCGGGTACTTGTACCGACAGTGGGGGAACGGGAACACTGGCTCTGACGTCTATGTGCTAGTCTGATAATGCACATTTTTGGCAAGGAGTTCTCCGTTTCCATGTCTCGCGTCCCCCGTCTGTGTATTGTTGCGTCTCTGTTTTTGGCCGTTGCTGCCGCACAGGCGCAGTCTAAAGTAGCCATCATCAACCTGCAGAAAGCCCTGCTCGACACGGCCGAAATGAAGAAGGCGCAGGCCGACATGGAAGCGCGTTACAAGCCGCGCCAGGACGGCATCGATAAGTTGCAGCGCGAGCTCGCGGAGCTCCAACGCAACCTGCAAAGCAACGCGGGCAAGCTTCAGCCGGCGGCCGAACAGGAGATGGTAAGCCGTGGACAGCGCGCGCAGATCGAACTGAAGCGGCAGACCGAGGATCTACAGGCCGACGTCGAACGCGACCGCAACGATATCCTGCAGCGCGGAGGACAGCGTATTCAGGAAGTGATCAAGAAGGTAGCGGAGTCGCAGGGGCTGGATATCGTCGTCGACTCGGGCAACACACTTTACTTCAAACCCACGCTGGACGTCACGCCCGCGGTGACCACCGAGTACGACAAAACCTATCCTGTGAAGTAGGAGGTCGCATTTGACCGACTACATGAGCGACTACGGCGCCGAGGACGAGCGCCGGGAGAGCCGTCGAAGGAAAATCGTACTGGTTGCGCTCGCCCTCTTTGTGTGCCTGTTCGTGTGGTGGATGTTCTTCCGCAATTGGAGCGAAGAACGGCAACTGAAGGAGTTTCTGGAAGCTCTCAAAGCGAAAGACTACCAGAAGGGTTATGCCATGTGGGGATGCAATAGCGGAAGCCCCTGCGCCAGCTACCCATATGAGAAGTTCCTGGAGGACTGGGGCCCCGAAGGGCGCTACAAGGGAGCCTCGACCGCTACGATCGAGCGCAGCGGCCACACCGGCAGCGCGGCCCGCCGGTTCTTGCTGAAGTTCAAGCCGCCCGACGATTGCTCGGCCAGCATCATCCGTATCCTGCACATCGACAAGGTCGATCTGACACTCATCGTGAATCGCGAGGACGGCGTTATCGGCTTTTCGCCGTGGCCGGTGTGCGATCCGCGAGTGCGCTTCTAACCGAATCCACAGCACGGAATCGGGGGAACAATTCAATGGGGTGGATTGTCTAACCGGCAATGGGGCGCGTTCGAGCGATAGCCGTGTTGGCCGGCCTCGGTATGGCCGGATACTGGGCGGGCGAAGCGGCTGACGTGCGCATTCCCAAGTCGTTTGGCTGGAGTGCCGCGCTGGCGCTCGGCGCCGAATACGTGTGGCTCGCCTTCCTGATGTCATTCGGCGCGATCGCTGCTTCTCAGTTTATTTGGGAGCGGCGCCGGAAGCCGGGATGGTGGAAACGCGCGATTCTGCTGGCGGCGGCCGCTTCGGCCTTGGTTCCTATTGGTATTGGTGTAGGTCATCGTTCATTGGTGAGCGTGGTGGCCGCCATCGCAGTGGTGACGGGCCTTTGGAACGGATTAGGCAAGCATCGAAGCGACAAGTCTGCCGGGATGGGCAACATAGCACCGGCCATGGCCGTGTCGTTGTGTTTGCAACTAGGGGTTGCAGCGCTGGTGGGAGAGCGCATAGCAGCCGCAACGGCGCTCGCCGCCCTTGGTATGTGGATGTTCCTTTGGGGGCGCAAGCAAAAAGGCTGGGTGCGGACGAAAAGCGAAGCGGAGCGCTGGCCGTTTGGCGTGCGGGTAGCCGGTACGCTCACGGTATCGATCCTGTTGTGTGCCGTCGCCGTTGTCCGTTATGCACCCTCGTTCGCGCAACCGGGCCCACCAGGCAACACCGCGAGCCGCAGTCCGCAGCCGACAACTCCCGAGCCACAGCCGGAATTGGGAGGACATGTCGGAGGCGGTGATTGGCCGGGGGTGGTCGTGTACCCGGAAGTGGAGCGGCATGCAATGTTGTTGCCACCGCTGCCGAATTTGCGCAAGGATCCGTTCCACGGGCAGCGCGCCCGATCCGAGCCGCTCAGCATTCCATTCTTTGGCGCCTACTGGTATTTCCGGAAGCCTGATACTCGTCCGCCAAACGGCTCGCCGATCATGCGCGGTACGGCGGAGAAGCTGCGATTCCTCACCTGGGATGGGCGGCCGATCCAAATGGAGGCGCGTCAAAACCTTTCGACGTTTATGGAATTAGCGGGCTGCGCGGCAATCCAAATTGTTGTGCGCAATGCCGACATGTATCCCGGCACCGTGTGGATCCGAATGTTTCTCGCCGACACTTCGAAGCTCATGGAGTGGGACCTCGGCGAGCAGGCGGTGACTTCGTCGCCGCGCTGGCGGCCAGGACAAGGTGATGAGATCTATGTGGAGACTCTCCAATATGACTTGGGAACATCTCACGCGATGACCCGTTTCGATGAGTTCCGTGTCGTTTACCGCATGAAGGACATGCGTTGGGGGCGCAGCGCGAAGATCGGCATTCAGAAATTCGTCCTGCTGCCTCGGACCGGTTTGAGCGGACCGGCCTAGCGCGTCTTCTCCCGCAAGCGTAGGTGGACTCGGGCCACCATATGCATATAGCCGCCGTCAGATTGGTACTTGGGATCGGCGGCGAGCCGGATCTCCTCAAGCGCCTGCGCGGTCTTTCCCAATCCTTCCGCATAGAGAGCGATATAGAGGTGGGCGTAGAAGTTGGCTTCACTGGAGTTGCCCGCGGCGCGCAGTACATCGGCGGGGGTCATCTTGCCGGCGAACATGTCGAGCACCTCGCGCATCGGCCGCCGGGCGTCAGGCCCAACGGGAAGCAGGGCGGCGCGTGCACGTTGCGGCGATTCATCGCGCGCGACGCACAGGTAGTGCCAGGCGGCGTTCTCCACATCGTTGGGATTGACAGTCCGATGCGATTCAAACTGCGCCCGGCAATCCTTGTATCGTCCGGCGTAGTAGAGCGCGATGCCGCGCTGCCAGAGGTACGGCGCCGAATTGGGTGAGAGTTGGACGACGCGGTCGAATCCGCGGACAGAGTCGTCTATGCGCGCCGCGGAAAAGTCTGCGACGGCACGGTCCATCACGGCGCGGCCGGCGTCTTGGGCGAAGACGGGGACAAGGGCAAGGAAAACGGCAACGATCCGCATTATTTTGTCCTGCAGTATATCTTGCGCGATCCGATGAAGCGGCTTGAGCGAATCAGTGGCAACCGAGACAGCGGAACTTCTTGCCGTGGCACACGACACAGGAGGCCTTGTCGAGATTCATCTTGCCTGTGGAATGGCGGTCCACATAGTCAGGCGTGTGAGATGCGGGCATCAGGTGATTTCCCGGCGTGTGGCAAAGCTCGCAGGAGAATGGATTGTCGATCTTGGTATGGCACACCAGGCAGTCGGGCATGTTGGCGTGCATCGCGCGTGAGGGCATTTCGCTCTCCGCTACACCGTGATGACACGACAGACAGCCGGCGTTTGGTGTGGCGGCGGTAAACGACTTCAGCTGCGTTTCAAGCGCCGCGGCGGGCGTCGCATCGATCGGTGAGGAGAAATAATTCTTCGATTTCATCGCCGCCAAGATCGCCGGCGCAATACTGCCGAACGCAATATGTTTCTTGTGATCGAACTGAGTGACTTTCAATACGCGGGGAGCGGAAACGACCGGCTGCTTATGACAACCGGTGCACGCCGCGGTGCGGGGCAGATTGTTGTCGCTTGCCTTCGTGGAGGAGCCGATGGCTGTGTGGCAGGTTTCACACTTCTGCACAAGTTTCAGGTGAAGCTTGTGCGAGAATGGGGCCGCCAAGGAGGCCCCGCACAGCAGAACGAAGCCGGCAATCGCCTTCGCGGCTAGCCTTTGTAAGAGATACGCCAAATCTTTTTGCCGCCGTCGTCGTCGGAGAGGAGCAGGCTCCCATCGGGCAACTGCAGGAAGCCAACCGGACGTCCCCACACCTCGCGCTTGTTCGGGTCGAGCAGCCAACCGGTGAGGAAGTCTTGCGGTTCGCCGGCCGGTTTCCCATCCTTAAAAGGAATGTAGACTACCGAGTAGCCCACGCGCTTAGAGCGGTTCCAGGAACCGTGCAGGGCCAGGAACGCTCCG
Organism: Bryobacteraceae bacterium; assembly: GCA_035650295.1. Classification (GTDB taxonomy): domain Bacteria; phylum Acidobacteriota; class Terriglobia; order Bryobacterales; family Bryobacteraceae; genus JAFLBB01. The sequence continues at coordinate 4,382 of DASRHX010001149.1, forward strand.
CCCTGATACTGCTTCGGAAACATCTTCCCGGTGTAGAAATGGAAGTCCATCGCAGCGACGTGCGCGCCAAGCACGACATCGGGCACGATGGTCTTCGCCACCAGATCGGGCTTCTCACCCTTGCGCCGGGGATCTTCATTCGGCCCGATGTAGGCGTACGGCCAACCGTAGAAGCCGTCCTGTTTAATGGAGGTGAGGTAGTCCGGCACGAGGTCGTCGCCCAGCAGATCCCGCTCCTGAACGGTGGCCCACAGTTGATTGGTCGTCGGATGAAGGTGGATGGAAACGGGATTGCGCGTGCCTTCGGCGACGAACTCTTTGCCAGTGCCGTCGGGATTGTAGCGCTGAATGGTTGCGCGATCGCGCGGTTCGCCTCCATCGACGTTCGAACCGGAACCCACCGTGATGTACATCTTCTTCGCCTTCTGATCGAAGATGACGCAACGCGTCCAGTGACCCTTTTCGTAACCCTTGAGAGAAACGACCTCTTCACCCGGACCCGCCGTGGCCGCTTTGATGTCGTACTTGTAGCGCTTCACCGAAGTAGGTTCGGCGACATAGAGATAGCCGCCATAAAAGCCCATCCCGAAGGGGCGATAGAGACCGGTGATGAGCTTTTTGCTCTTGCTCGCCTCGCCCTTCTCCAGAACATAGACTGAGCCGTTGTCGGCGGAATCGCTCAGCAAAATGTGGCCGGCTGAATCCTGAACCATGTAGCGTGGCTTCTCAAATCCCGTCGCGTAATCCTCGATCGTGAAGCCCGCGGGCAATTGCAACTTTGCGCCGCCGGGCCGCTCGATCACCTGTGGCCGGTTGTTGGACGACGGCGTGGCGAACGGTGGGGGCAGGTTCACCTTCTTGGCGCCTTCGGCGGCCAATGCTGGCAATCCCGCAAGGGTGAGCATGAAGTGCTTACGGTTCATTGTTGGCATATTGGTGAAAACCTCAACTGCGGCCATTGTATCAGCGGGGGCTTCCCATCTGACACGGCGTATCGCCCCTACAATGGAGAAGATATGCATCCAAAGGTACGCAAGGCCGTGTTCCCGGCCGCGGGTTTAGGAACCCGCTTTCTCCCCGCCACCAAGGCGCAGCCGAAGGAGATGCTCCCTCTTGTAGACAAGCCGTTGATTCAGTACGGGGTGGAGGAGGCGATCCAGTCGCGGATCCAGAACATCATTATCGTCACCGGGCGCGGCAAGAGCTCGATCGAAGACCACTTCGACGTCAACTTTGAAATGGAGCACCTGTTGGAGAGCAAGAAGAAGGGCGACCTTCTCAAGCTGGTCCGCGATATCTCGGACATGATCGACGTCTGTTATGTCCGTCAGAAAGAAGCGCTTGGCCTCGGTCATGCGGTGCTGCGGGCCAGCGAGTTGGTGGGCCGCGAACCGTTCGCGGTCGTGCTCTCCGATGACGTAATCGACGCCGAGATCCCGTGCCTGCGGCAGTTGCTCGATATCCACGAGTTCTTCGGCGCCTCCGTGGTGGCGCTAATGGAAGTTCCGAAGGACCAGATCTCCGCGTATGGCGTGGTGGATGCCGAGCCAGTGGATCATAATGGAGCGCGGGACCGGCTATTCCGGATCCGCAACATGGTGGAGAAACCCAAGGCCGCGGATGCGCCTTCGAATCTCGCGATCATCGGGC
>DASRHX010001150.1:0-5923 GCA_035650295.1 Bryobacteraceae bacterium
TGCCCGACTCCACCAGCCCGATGATCGCGTCGATGCGTTTCAGCATCCCCTGCAGCGATGCCAGCACCGTGTAGCCTTGCTGCACCACGTCGTCGAAATCGGTTGTGTCGAGAGCCTTCACTTCGCTGTTCGGCTTGATCGAGTCGGTCAAGATGCCGCGCTTGATGTTGATGTACTTGCTGCCCAGGACGTTTTCGGCGGCGATCATGGCCTGAGAGTCGGTCGGCATGCTCGGCAGGAAGGCCTTGTCGACGCTCATCGTCACGCGGACGATTCGCGTTGGGGCGCTCTGTCCGCTCAACTCCACTTTGTCCACGCCGCCGATCAGGATGCCGTTCAGGCGCACGTTTGCGCCCTTGGTGAGAGCGGCCGAATCGCTGAGGTAGGTGTAGAGCGTGACTTTGTCGGCAAACAACGTCGTGGAGCCGGTGATGAGAAACACAAGGATGCCGAGGAGGACCAGGGCCACGAGAGCCATGATTCCAACCTTCAATTCCGCCCAGGCTACTTTCTTTGCTGATGGCATTGGCTACTCTTTCCATCTTCTCGCGAACTGCGAGATATATTCATCCGTTGAATCTTCCAGTTCCTGCTGCGAACCTTCGAAGACGATGCGGCCCTCGCCCATTACGACGAATCGCGTGCGGGCCGCGCTGCAGTCGCCTTTGGCCGGGGCGAGCTCGGCGCGGGCGGGATCCCACACGTAATTGGCCAGCAGATGGCCGTCCTGATAGCGGTGGGTGGCCAGAGCGGTCGCCGTCTGGCGTGTGTCGCGCTCCTTGGCCACCAATGCCATGATCGTGGTCGCGGTAATCGGATCGAGACCCGCGGTCGGCGAATCGTACAGCACCAGCTGCGGGCGCGTCACGACGGCGCGCGCGATTCCCACGCGGCGGCGCATGCCGCCAGACAACTCGCTGGGCACCTTTTCGAGCGTGTGCCCGAGTTCGACAAACTGTAGCGCCTGCTCGACGCGTGGGCGCACCTCGTCGGGAGGGCATTGAGCCGCCTTAATGTTCTCGAGCGGGTAGCCGACGTTCTCCTCGATCGTCATTGAGTCGAAGAGCCCACCCTCCTGGAAGAGAATTCCCATGCGTGCGCGGGCCTCCATCCATTCGCGCTCTGGCGCCCCGGTCATGTCCCTGCCGAACACGAATACGCGTCCTTCGTCGGCCTTAATGAGCCCCAGTGCGATTTTCAATAGAACGGTCTTACCGCTTCCGGCGGCGCCCTGTATGACGCAGGTCTCGCCGCGCCGCAGCATGAAGCTGACGCGGTCGAGCGCGGTCAGCGCGTCGAAACGGAGCGTCACGTTTTCAAGGCGAAGCACCTCATCCGCTACCGCGCCGTTTCTTGCCGTTTCCACCATCGCCGCTACCTACTTCAGATTCACGAAGAACTGCCCGATGAACAGGTTCAATACAAAGACCCAGACGATCGACGTGACGACGGCGGCCGTTGTCGAGCGTCCCACGCCTTGCGCGCCGCCGCTGGTGAACATCCCGTAGTAGCAGCCGACGAGCGAAATGACCTGCGCGAAGATGAACGGCTTGAGCAACCCCTGGATGATGTCGTCAAACTCGAGCGCCTGATGAGCGCTGGACCAATACTGCTGGCCTGTCGTCAGATGGAGCGCGACCACAGCCATGATGTAGCCGCCGAGAAGACCAATGGCATCGGCCAGGATGGTCAACAGTGGTTCCATCACAGCTGTCGCAATCAGCCGCGGCGTGACCAGCTTCTGCGCTGGATCGGTGCCCAGAGCGCGCATCGCGTCAATCTGCTCGGTCACTTTCATTGAGCCGAGTTCGCTTGCCATGCCCGACGCGTTGCGCCCGGCGACGGTGACGGCCGTCAGCACCGGTCCCAATTCGCGGACGAGCGAGATGGCGACGATCTGGCCGACCTCGCCGCTTGCGCCGTACTGATTGAGCGCGCGGGACATCTGCAGCGTGATCGTGGCGCCGCTGAAAAAGCCTGTAAGCAAAACGATGGGAAGGCTACCTACGCCGATGGTGTCCATCTGGACGAAGATGTCGTCCAGGTAATGGGGGCTCCGAAATAAGTTGATGTAGGCTCGGCCACTGAGGACTACGAAATTCTGCAGCGCGAGAACCTGTAACTTCAGCCAGTCGAGCAAGTCTCCCCCATCTCGGCCCTACAAGCAAACCGCCAGCCGCCCCGAAGGGAAATCACTACTCTCCGCAACTGGGTTCACGGTCTTCCGATGCTACCATACAGTCGTCTGCGCTCCTTAGCCATGAAGGGTTTGACCGACATCGACGGCATCCTCGTTGGGCATGCATCTCCGCGCGACTCCCTCACCGGCTGTACCGCTATTCTGTGCGAGGAAGGCGCCGTCGGTGGCATCGATATTCGAGGCTCGGCCACCGGTTCCACCGAATGGCAGGTACTTGCGCCCGACCATCTCACCGACCGGGTTCATGCCATCTGCCTCGCCGGCGGCAGTGCGTTCGGGCTGGAAGCCGCCTCCGGTGTTCGCAACTTCCTTGCCCGCAAGGGCGTCGGCTTTGCCACCCGCGCCGGCGTGGTTCCGCTCGTGCCGGGCGCAATCCTCTTCGATCTTGCATTGGCAAGAAAAGGAGCCCTCCCTGATCGCGAACTCGGCGAAGCCGCCGCGAAGTCCGCCACCAACGATCCCGTCGCCGAAGGAAACATTGGAGCCGGCACCGGCGCATCGGTCGGGAAGTTATTCGGAATGAACCGCGCCATGAAAGCCGGTATCGGCTCGGCCACAGTCTGGCTCGACGGCCCCTTCGCCGGCGTACGCGTCTCCGCCCTGGCCGCTGTAAACGCATTCGGAGACATCCTCGACCCGGAATCCGGGCAAATTCTTGCCGGCGCACGCATGTCGCCTAATTCGCGTGACTTCGCCGGGACTGCCGCCTCCATGATGCGTGGAGCCCACCGAACCGCTGCCCGTGACCAGCAAAATCAGAACACTACGCTTGCTGTCGTTGCCACGAATGCCCGTCTGAACAAGGTTCAAACCACAAAGCTTGCGCAAATGGCCAATGCCGGGTTTGCTCGTGCCATTTCTCCGGCCTGGACTATGTTCGATGGCGATGTCACCTTCGCTTTGTCTTTGGGGAAGTTGGAATGTGACGTTGTTGCCCTCGGTGCCGCTGCCGCTCAGGCACTCGCTCTATCCATTGTTCGCGCAGCTCAATTGGCCGCTCCCTTGGGCGGTCTCCCCGGCCTTCTTGCGAGCCGCTAAACCTTTACGTTCCACGCATCTCCGCAACAAGCGTTACTTCCACGCCCTCCACGTGTTACATCGTCTGCTCCCCGTCGGGCACCCCTGTTCGATTGACTTCAAACTGATATATACTCTTCACACAGAGGTTAGCCATGTTGCGTATAGCCAAGTTGTTCGCACTTTGTGTGTCTTTTCTTGCTCTGAGCTCACAGGTCTATGCTCAGTCAGCCACCGCGGAATTGGTCGGCACGGTCGCCGACGCCTCCGGAGCTGGCATCCCCAAAGCCAAAATCACTATCACCAATACCGCCACTAATACAGTTGTTCGCGAGACTGAGTCCGATTCCGCAGGCGCTTACATTGCCACATTCATCCCGCCCGGCGAATATTCGATTGCCGTGGAAGCCGCTGGATTCCGAAAGCTCGTCCAAACCGGCCTGAAGCTGGAAACCAACCAGCGAGCCCGCGTCGATCTCGCCATGCAGGTTGGCCAGGTCACAGAGGTCCTCGATGTCTCCGCCACCGCGCCGCTGCTGGAAAGCCAATCCTCGTCGCTCGGCGCCGTCATCGGCACGAAATTTGTAAGTGAACTTCCCCTCAACGGCCGCAACTTCGTTCAGCTCGCCATCCTCTCGCCCGGCGTCAATGGCACCGGCTTCAGCGTGGGTGGCACGATCATGAGCGGTACCCGTCCCGACGACCGCCGTCCCGGCTCGGAAATCTTCTCCAACGGCAATCGCGAGAACTCGAACAATTTCCTATATGACGGCATCGATAACAACGACCGCCTCACGCTGAGCATCGTGCTCCGTCCGGGCGTCGAAGCGATTCGCGAGTTCAAAGTTCAAACCAACATGTTTTCCGCCGACCAGGGCCGCAACTCCGGAGCTGTCGTCGACGTCATCTCCAAGTCGGGCACCAACCAGATCCACGGCAGCGCCTTCGAGTTCCTTCGCAACTCCGCCATGGACGCCCGCAGCTTCTTCAACACCAAGGGCACCACCTTCCCGCCGTTCCGCTTTAACCAATTCGGCTTCTCCATCGGCGGCCCGATCGTGATCCCCAAGGTCTATGATGGCCGCAACAAGACGTTCTTCTTCGCCGACTACGAAGGCTACCGCCGGAACATCGTGAATAGCCTGAATACGAGCGTGCCGACACTTGCCATGCGCGACGGCGATTTCTCCGGCTCCGGCGTCAACATTTACGATCCTCTCACCAACGTCACCACCGGTGGAGTGGTCACTCGCACGCCCTTCGCCGGCAATCGCATTCCGTCGAATCGCTTCGATCCGGTCACCGCGAAGCTTATCAAGGCGTATCCCGCTCCCCAGACGAGCGCCCTGCTCAATAACTACCTCGCCAACTTGAATCTGACCCAGAAATGGAATCAGGGCGACGTTCGCGTGGATCACCAGTTCTCCCCGAATGACAACTTCTTTGCCCGCTTTTCCATTCAGAACACCGACACCACCGCGCCCCACACGTTCCCCGCGGTCCAAATTCCCGGAATTTCCGGCCCAGTCGGTCTCGGCAACGAAGACTCATTCGCCGGCACCGCGGCCAACCCCACCCGCCACATCGTGGCCAGCTATGTGAAGGTGCTTTCGCCGCGCCTGGTGAACGACCTGCGCGTCGGCTTTAACCGCTTCGCCCTCGACTACGTCTCTGAGGGCGCCGTGGAAGGCGGCACTCTCGGCAATCAGTTGGGCGTGCCCAACTCCAACACCCACCCGCAGCAAAGCGTGCTTCCGATCTTCAGCCCGGCCAACTACACCGGCATCGGCCACTCGCGCTCCCTGCCCATCTTCCGCCGCATCAACTCCTTCCAATACGGCGATAACGTCACCTACACGGTTGGGGCGCATACATTGAAGTTTGGCGCCCTCTTTATTCGCCGCCAGGTTACCGAATACCAGACCAATCGCGGCAACGGCCGCTTCAATTTCTCCGCGGCCCTCACTGACGGCCGTTCGGTGAGTGGTGGCGGCCAGTCCATGGCCAGCTTCCTGCTCGGCTATCCCAACCTGATCGAGCAGGACTTCACCCTCGCCTGGACAGGCCAGCGCGGATGGGAAACCGGCCTCTACGTCGCCGACGACTACCGCGTATCGAAAAATCTCACTCTGAACCTCGGCTTGCGTTGGGAGAACTACACTCCATACACCGAAGTAGACGATCAGATCGCCCGCTTCGATCCCGTCACCGCCACCGTGCTCGTCGCCAACCGCGACGGCGTCAGCCGTACCACGGGCATTAATAGCGACTACAAGAATTTCGCCCCGCGCATCGGTTTCGCCTACTCGCTCACCTCGCACACCGTCGTCCGCGGCGGCTACGGCCTCTTCTACAACCCCAACGGTAATGGCGGCGCACTCATGCGCCTCTTCCGCCACATGCCTTTCGGGCCCATCTATAGCGTCTCCCCTGGCGACGTCACTCCCGCGGCCACCCGCGTCAGCGGCGGTTTCCCCGCTCCGCCCACGGTGAACTTCGATTCCGTCAAGAATCCCACCGGCGGCGTCATCGGCGTCGATCCCAATTTCCGCGCCGCCCGCGCGCATCAGTACAACATCAGCGTGCAGCACGAAATCGCTCCCTGGCAGTTGATTGTCAAAGCTGCCTTCGTTGGCAACGTTGGCCGGCGTCTCGGCACCACTTACGACTTGAACCAGCCCGATCTCGGTGCCGGGGCAGTCAACA
>DASRHX010001151.1:0-4752 GCA_035650295.1 Bryobacteraceae bacterium
GTGGTCAACCGGTTCACGAACACCGACGCCGGCCAGACCATCAATATGCATCTGGCCGTAAAGAACCAGACGAACCCTGCCAAGCTGTTCAACACGCTGCCTTGGGCCATGGCTTTCAAGAATTTGACCAATGAAGGCTACGTGGCCATCGCCGCGAGCAATGTCGTCATCAAGGTGGTGGTAGACCCGGCGACGGGTTTAGCCACGGTCCAGAATGATCCGGTGGATCCGACCCGAGTGCTGCAATTGCCAGTCGGCAAGAATCCGCGAGGCATCGTCGTCAATTCCACCGATACGCGTGCTTACGTAATGAACTACGTCTCGCGCAACGTGACGGTGCTGAATCTGGTAGGCGCCGACCAACCGCTGGCGACAGTCCTTTCAGCCCCCCTGCCCGTTCCAGGCAGCCAGGCCGATAAGATCCACGCCGGAAAGGAACTGTACAACACCTCGGTAGGCGTGTTCGATCCTGCTACTCCGGGTGGCCCCGCCATCACCGGACGCATGTCGAATAACGGCTGGGGCGCATGTTCGACATGCCATCCGTTCGGACTGAGCGACAACGTCGTCTGGATCTTCGCGGCCGGTCCGAGGCGGACCATTCCGCAGCACACCGACTTCGATCTGACCGATCCACTTCGGGCTGCCATGCGTCCGCTCAACTGGTCGGCCAACCGCGACGAACAGGAGGACTTCGAGCTGAATATCCGGGGGGTGTCCGGCGGACTGGGGATAATCGTGCAAGCCGACGGCGTCACACAGGATCCCGCCGTCAGCGACTTGGTCCCGCTCGCCAACGCCAACCGGAATCAACTGAAGGTGCGCGGATTTGGCGGATGGGATGCCCTCAAGGCGTTCGTTCAGTTCGGAATCAGGCCCCCGATTTCGCCGATGCCAAAAAACGATCCGGACGTGATCGCGGGACGGGCGCTGTTCACCGCGGCCAACTGCCAGCAATGTCACGGCGGACCACAGTGGACCACCGCAAAGATCCGCTTCACCCCGCCGCCAGCCGCTGCCCAGATTGTGGCCGGTCAAATAATCGCCGAACTGAGGAACGTCGGCACGTTCGATCCGGCGGCATTCAACGAAGTTCGCCAGAATGGCGCGACGCCGCTCGGGGCGGACGGCTTCGTTCCTCCTTCGCTGCTTTCTCTCTTCGCATTTCCGCAGACTTTCTTTCACAACGGAGCGGCGCTCTCGCTTGATGAAGTGATGAACAATGTCACGCATCGAAGCGCGGGAACAGGCGGCGTCGATACCCTGACCAATGCGGCAGATCGAGCTAAGGTCGTAACGTTCCTCAATTCGATTGACGCAGCAAGCGCCCCAATACCCTGATTTATTGCGGCAGGGCCGCATCGAGAAAGAAATCGATGAGTGGCCCGAAGCAACGATAATTCTCTCTGGTCGCTAACCTTCATCGGGAGTGCGGACGGCGGCGTGTCGTTGCATGGCGATGGGTTTTGGTGTACCGGAGTTGGGGGAGGGGATCAAAAGTTGGATCGTAAGGGGTGGGGCGTACAATGAATATATGAAGTTTCGCGTCGTGCTCGAGTTCGATCCAGACACGAACAGTTACTCCGCGATCTGCCCGGAGTTACCCGGGTGCGCTTCGGCGGGTGATACAGAAGAAGAAGCGCGAGCGAATATCGAAGAGGCGATCCGGCTCTATCTGGCGCCGGTGGAAATATCCTTGCCTGACAAAGCGAAACTTTCCGAGGTCACGATTGGGTGAGCGCGGCACGCCGCGGCTAACCGCCGATCAAGTCGTGAGGATCCTCAAGCAGCATGATTTTGCCTTGGTTGGGCAGTCCGGCAGTCATCAGAAATGGCCAATGCGTCTACCGGAAGACAGGTGATCGTGGCCTCCCACCGCGGCCGCATGCTTCCCCTCGGAACAATGAAGTCGATCATCGAAGGAAGCGGGATTCCCCGGTCTGCGTGGCCTGACTAGCCGGCAGTCAGGAACTTCGAACGCGCAAAACGCCGTAGCATTTGCAAGTCCAAGTTCATCTTTAGTTCTTCCCGGAAGCCGTCTTCAGGAAATTTTGCAGCCAGGCCTGAACTTCGGCGACTTGCTCGGGGACATTGTTGTGGCCGGTTTCGAGGGCGAGCAGCAACTTTTTCTGCCCAGGGACTACGTTGTACGCCGAGTACATGGAAGTTGGAGGGCACGTCTCGTCGTTGAAACCCCAGGAGTAGAGGCCGGGCACTTTGACGCGGCGGGCGAAGTTGACGACGTCGTAGTAGCGCGACGTCTCGATCTTGTCGGGCGAGCGGTGCGACAGCGGGCCTTCGGTGGCGCGGAACATGTGGGGCCAGCCGCCGGCGCGGTTGTGCAGATAGCCTGTGACGTCGGAGAGCGCGGGGAAGTAGGCGGCCAGGCCGCGGACACGGGGGTCGAGGGCGGCGGTCACGATGGAGAGCGCCCCGCCCTGGCTGCCTCCAGTGACGGCGAGGTTGACGCCGTCCCATTTCGGATGGCTGGTGAGAAAGTCGTTGGCGCGGACGCAGCCGAGATAGACGCGGCGGTAATAGTAGCGGTCGCGGTTGTCGAGTCCGAATGTGTTGTAACCGGAGAGGGCGCCGGCGCCGAGGGAGTCGTAGACAGACTGCTCCATGGTGACGGGGATGCCGTGAATGCCCACTTGCAGGGTGATGATGCCCTGCCCCGCCATCTCGGCTAGACCGCGGTAGGGGCGGACACCGGCGCCGGGAACGCTGAGCAGCGCGGGGTATTTGCCAGGCGCCTTCGGCTCGCACAGAACGCCATAGAAGCGCGAGGGGGCGGCACCCATGCCGACGTTCTGCAGATTGACATGGAAGCACTCGGCCGCAGAGTTGCCGTAGTCAGGCAGCGGGGCGACCTTCGCGTCAATGGGTAGTTTGGCGAGAGCGGCCTTGCCAGCGGCCCAGAATTGATCGAAGTCGGGAGGGTCCTGCTGGGTGGGCTTGATGGCTTCGGGTTGGAAAGCGGCTGTGGCGAGGCCGCGGTAGGTTTTCCCGTTCTGCTCGACGGTAGCAATGCATCGGAGGAAACCTGGCTCGTTCATCGTGCCGCCCTCGACGGTGAGGCCATCGGCGGTGAGCGTCGCGGTCTGATCGACTTTGGGCGTAACCATCTCGGGGCCGATCCGGTAGGTGACCTTAATGCCGCTAAGTGTGTGTCCGTCCTGTACGGCGACGATGCGAAAGCGGACGGGCTGGCCGGGTTTATAGAGCCAATCGGGCCGGTCGGTGGAGACGCGAACCTGCACAGTGCCGATGCGGTCCTGCGCGGCGAGAGGGAAGATCAGGAGGGAGAGGAGAGCGAATCGAAGCATGGTGTGACTTAACACGATATCGCGGGTGGGTGCATTCGTGGGCGGCAGCCTGGCTGGGTAGGTCGTCTACCCAGTGGGCAAGATTTTGGGTAGAATGTCTGCTGAGTATGAGCTGGCGCGGCCGGAAATCCCGTGAGCAGGATCTGGAGCGCGAACTGCAGGCACATCTTCAACTGGAAGCGGAAGAACAGGAAGAGCGCGGCCTAGCGCCCGATGAGGTCGGGTACGCTGCCCGCCGTGCATTTGGAAACATCACTGCAACGAAAGAGGAGGTTCGGCGTATGTGGAGATGGAGCACATGGGAAGTCTTCATTGCCGAAGTCCGATATGCCTTGCGCAATATCCGTAAAAGTCCCGGCTTCTCGACGATGGTGGTGATTACACTCGCCTTGGGTATTGGCACGAGTACAGCGATCTTCACGCTTGTCGATTCCATCCTTCTGAAGCCGCTCACATACCGCGAGAGTGGACAACTCGTAGTGGCCTGGGAGCATGTTCATTTCCTCGGAGGCGAAGCCATCGGGCCGAATCCCAAGCACGTGGACGTTTGGCAAAGCCGGGCCACGGCATTCGGTGCGTTCACCGTTTTCCGCCACGCGCAGGTGGGTTTGTCGACAAGCGCGGACCGCCCCCTTCTGACAGGCTCGGTTCTATGTCACCCCAACCTGTTCGACGTTCTTCGGGTCCAGCCGCTGCTCGGGCGCACGTTCTTGCCTCAAGACGGGGTGAGAGGCCGTGACACGGTCGCGGTGTTGACGCACTCCTCCTGGAAGCGGCTGTTCAACGGCGACCGCGGGGTGATTGGCAGGACTGTTCGCATTGACGAGAATCTCGTGGAAGTGATTGGGGTATTGCCACCCGAGTTTCACTTTCCGACGGCCAACGCGCTGCGTCCGTTTTCATCGCGACAGCCCAAAGCCGGCCTGCCGGAGCCGTCCGTGTTTCTGCCAGCCGTGTTCAACTACGCGGAAATTGGCTGGAACGAGAACTACGGAAACTGGACAGCGGTCGGACGCCTCAAGCCGGGCGTCAGCCTGCAGGAAGCCGAATCGCAGTTGACGACGATCCTCTCGCAGTTGGCTCAGGAGGTATTGCGCGTGCCGAAGGAGCAGAGAACCCGGGCTTTGCGTGCCTCCGTGCAACCCATGCAAGAGGCCGTCGCCGGTGCATCGGGCGCAACCCTGTGGTTCCTGATGGCCGCGGTTCTTGGATTGATGCTGATTGCCTGCCTCAACCTTGCCAACGCGCATCTCGGACGAGCGCTCGCGCGAGGGCGCGACACGGCGCTGCGCAATGCTCTCGGTGCAGCGAAGTGGCGTCTGTTGTGGAGCGGTCTCGCCGAGAACTTCGTTCTCGCGGTGATAGGCGGCACTGCCGGCATACTGTTTGCGTTTGCCGCGCTGAAACTGATCCACAGCTATTCGCC
>DASRHX010001152.1:0-13934 GCA_035650295.1 Bryobacteraceae bacterium
CACCGGGCCACTGCGCCGCTCGACGATCCTGGGTCCGTCCGTTACCAGCCCGTCGGACTGATGGCCAGCCGATGTTTTCGGGTGAGCGGAACGCTCTCCTGCGTCACCTGCCACGACCCGCACGCCGACGCGTCGCTCGACCACAAGTTCTACGCCCCAAAGTGTCTCGCCTGCCACGCAACGGGCGGCGCGCCAATCCGCGAATGCCGCCGCGCATCCGGTGGCGACTGCCTCGCCTGCCACATGAAGAAGTCGTCGCCGTTCCCCTTCCTCACGTTCACCGACCACCGAATCCGCGTTGCGCGCTAGCCCATCGCCGCTTGCTGGAATGCGCGCCTCATCTCCGACCCATCGGAGTTCTTCAACCCCACACGCTGAATCATAAGGATCAAAGCAACGCCCTTCACCGGGTCGATCCACGCCTGCGTTCCGAAGGCGCCGCCGTGGCCGTAGGTGCCGGGCGCGTGCATCGCGGTGATGCCCTGCGGCTCACGCACGATTCCGACGGTAAGTCCCCAGGCCGAGCCGGGTACGAATCCGGCTTTCAAATCGCCGGTGTGCAGGGAGGTCATCTGTTTCACCGCATCGGCCGTCAGGTAGCGCTTCCCCTTCCACTCGCCGTGGTTCAGCATCATGCGTGCGAACTTCGAATAGTCCTCAGCCGTGGAGAACAACCCGCCATTGCCCAATGCCGGCCGGTCGCGGCGCAGGATGTTCGCCGGCGCAAAGCGTCCGCTGTTGACCTGGACCAGTTTTCCGTTTGCGATTTGAGCAGGCCGCACCCATCGCGACAACTGCTTCTCGTTTGGATAGAACGTCGTGTTCTTCATGCCGAGAGGCGCGAACAACCGGCGGTCGAGGAAGTCGGCGAAGCTCATGCCGCTCACGACCTCTACCACGCGGCACAACCCGTTGATGCCCGACTGGCAGTACTTCCACGTGCTGCCGGGCGCGAAGGCCAGCGGCTTGACCGCATAGGCGGGAATGAGGTCCGCCAGCGTCTTGGCCGCGGCGGTCTCTCCGGCGGTGGCCTCGCCCATGCCGGAGGTGTGGGTCATCATGTGCTTGAGCGTGATGTTGGCGGCAGTGCCGTCGGCGAGCTTCAACTGGCCTAGCTCCGGAATGTACTTTGCCACCAGATCGCCCACCGAGAGCTTGCCCTCGTCCTGCAGCATCATGACGGCGCTGCCGGTAACCGGCTTGGTCATCGAGGCGATCGCGAAGAGGGCGTCCTTGCGCATGGGAATTTGCTTCGCCACATCGGCGTGCCCCTGAGCGAGGAAATGGGTGATGCCGGTGCGTGAGGCCACCAGCGTGACGGCTCCGGGAATTTCGTCCGCGTCAATCAACGCCTGAAGACCGCGCTCGATGGACTGCGTTTTCCCCACGGTCGCTGCCCGCAATGCAGGCAACCCCAACGAAAAAGGAACCGCGGAAACAAGCCTTCGCCGTGAAAACATGCCCGCAATTGTATCGGAAGGAATGGGCGCCTTACCGCACCCCAAAATACTCCGGCCGTGCGGCTAACAACAGCCCCGCCGTGTATTGCCCCGAAAAGCCGCCCGCCGCAGCGTGCTCCGTCTCCTGCCGGACATAGTGCGTCAGCTCGTGCGCTGTTACTCGCGCCATCGCCTTCCCCAAAAGTCCGGGCAGTCGCGTGCCGATCAAGGCCGCCACCGGCTCCGTATACACTTCCAGCATCGGCAGTACCCGGTTCTGCCATGTCCGTGCCGCAGCTAACGCCGACGACTCCCGCGGATGGAACCGCTTGAAGTAGACTCGCACCGCCCCGTCCTCGTCGCAGCCGGCCAGGCGCAACGCTCTCCCGCTGGTCTCGAAAATCTTCCGTAGTTCCCCTTCCCACTCCTCTGCCAGGGCCTTGTCCACCACCGCAACGTTTGCAATACAGACTGCCAGTGCTGGCCTTTCCGTCGCGTGCGCCGCCCCCGAGCACACCCCTAGAATCGCAGCCGCAACTGCCAGCCTCCCTCCGGAAAATTGTGTCCGAAGATTCAAACTGTCGTTCGCTCCGCCGGCCTCCTCACGCCGCACGCCGAGCCATGGGACCTGGGACCACTTCCCCCAACGCTGCGTTACCCTGTGGTCGTCAAAAACTTCGCCATATTGCCGCTGCTGAAGAGTTTTTCACGCGCGACCCCGTACCTTTCCTCGCCGCGGGTCTCAACCGATTGGGTTTGAAAAGTAACTCCACAAATTCACGCGCAGCTCCCCTTTCCGCGTATCCTGTTGGAACGTATGGAACACAACGCACCCAATCCCGGACTTATCTTTGACACGGTTACCGCATATCAAAAAGCCGCCGCCCTCAACAGCGCGCTCGATCTCAGCCTTTTCACGGCAATCGCCGCCGGGCACACCACGCCCGAGGCCATTGCCGCGCAGACCCAGGCTTCCGTTCGAGGCATTCGCGCACTCTGCGACTACCTCACTATTCACGGCTTCCTGAACAAGACCGCGCTGCCGCCCACGCCCGCGTATTCCCTCACCCAGGATTCCGCGATTTTTCTCGACGAGAAATCGCCCGCCTATCTCGGCTCGATTCGCCTCTTCCTGGCCACGGGCGATATCAAGGAGTCTTTCAATCACCTAACTGACGCCGTCCGCAATGGACGCACCGCCTTACCCGGCCAGGGCTCGGTGGATTTCGACGATCCTGTCTGGCAGAGCTTTGCCCGCGACATGATGCCGTTGATGATGCCGCCCGCTCAATACATCGCCCAGCAGGTGGCCTCGCTCAAGCCGTGCCGCGTACTGGATGTCGCTTCCAGCCACGGCGCATTCGGCATCTCCATCGCCCGCGCGAATCCGGCCGCCAGTGTCATGGCCCTCGACTTCCCCGGCGTCCTCCCCGTCACCCGCGAGAATGTCGCCTCCGCCGGTCTCAACGCCCAGTTTTCATTTCTCCCCGGTGATATTTTCACTGCCGACCTTGGGGGTCCGTACGATGTCGTGCTGCTTACCAATCTCCTGCACCACTTCTCCGTCGAAAAGAACATCACCATGCTTCGCCGCATTCACCGATCGCTGGCTCCCAAGGGCCGCGTAATGACTCTCGAATTTGTTCCCAACGAGGACCGTATTACGCCGCCCTCATCCGCGGCCTTCTCGCTCGTCATGCTCTCCACCACCGCCGAGGGCGACGCCTATACCTTCGCCGAGTTTGACCAAATGTTCCGTGCCGCCGGATTTGCGCGCAGCGAAATCGTCGATGTGCCACAATCGATCGAGCAACTGATCACCACCTACACAGAGTAGGGAGAAGCTCACCGCTCCCCCTTTCTTTCATTTCCCCCCAGTGATACACTTCCGCCAATTTCACGATGGGGGGACTTATGGGAATGAGGGTTCTTCTTTTTGTCCTTTTTTGCACGCAATCGGCGTTGCTGGCTCAAGTGGCAGCCGGTTCGTTGACCGGTACCGTTCGCGACACCAGCGGAGCGGTCATACCGGGCGCGCGCGTCACAATCTTGCAGGAAGCCACCGGCCAAAGCCAGGTGGCCGTCACGCAGAGCAATGGCGTTTACCTCGTGCCGAACCTCGTTCCGGGCGACTACCAGGTGGCTGTCCTCGCCGATGGCTTCAAGCAACTGCAGATACGCGGCCTCAAGGTCGACGTCGGCTCCACGCTCACCCAAGACGCCACGCTCGATCTTGGCCAAGTGAATGAAACGATCAGTGTCGAAGGCCAAACCAGCCTCGTCGACACGACCTCGGGCCAAGTCGGCACGACGATCCAAACCAGCTACGTGTTGGAAATGCCGCTCGCCAGCCGCAACGTCTTCACGCTCGTGAATCTCGTTCCTGGCGCATTCTACAAAGGCAGCGATATTTCGCTCGGCGGCGGCCGCACCCGCTCGGCGCAAATCCTGATCGACGGCGTTACCAGCTCGCGCGGTGGTGTCGCCGCGCAACAGGTCGACCTCACACCGCCGGTCGACTCCATGCAGGAGTTCAAGGTCGAAGTAAATGCCATGGGCGCCGAAAACGGGCGCTCCGCCGCTGGCGCGGTCAACGCCGTCACTCGCGGCGGCTCCAACCGCTTCAGCGGAAGCTTCTACGAATTCGTCCGCAATGACATGTTCGATGCCGCCGGCTGGAACAACGACGACAAGCCCCCGCTGCGCCGCAATAATTTCGGCGCAACTATCGGAGGCCCCATCCGCCGCAACAAGACTTTCTTCTTTTACAACTACGACGGACTCCGCGACCGCACATCGAGCGTCGTTACACGCAACGTCGGCTTGCCCGAATTCCGCACGGGCAACTTCTCCGGCGCCACCCGCGACGCCGGCGGACGCGCTGTCCCCGTCGTCATCTACGACCCCAACACCGGAACCGGCGACTTCGGCAATCCCCGGTCCACCACACCCTTCCCCGACAACACCATCCCCACCGCGCGCTTCGATTCCGTCGCCGTCAAAACGGCCACCTTCATCCCCAAGGCCAATCGCGCACCCAACAACCCGTTCAATTTCGCCGGCAACTGGCAACAAAGCCGCCCCGACTCCACGCTCCGCGATTACCACATTGGACGCATCGATCATGAGCTGGGTGCTAATACCCGGATCTTCGGCCGTTACATCGTGACGCTACCGGAAACCGACACGACCGCCTACAGCTCCGACTATGGCGTCGCCGACGCCGACGGCCTATTAATTAACAACCGCCGCCAGAACTTCGCATTAAACGGAACCCATGTCTTTGCGCCCACACTTGTCCTTAACGCGACGGCAGGGTTCAATCGCGTCTTCATACATCGCCGTAGCGGAGACTGCTGCGATACCAACTACGGTCAACTATTCGGCCTGCCCAACGTGCCCGGCGAAGTATTTCCGCGCTTGAACTTCGGCGGCGGCCTAACGCCCGTAACCGAAATCGGAGCCGTCGGCAACGCCAATCGCATCGCCGCCCTCAATACCTTCGACTACACGGTGCGCCTCTCCAAGGTTCGCGGCGCTCACACGTTCAAAATGGGTGCCCAATACACGCGCTACGGCGGTAACGAACTCGCCCGCTCTCAGCCCAGCGGCGTCTATGCCTTCAACGGCCGGCTGACTTCGGGTTTCAACGCCACCGGCGCCACTATCGCCAACACCGGTCTTCCCTTCGCCGACTTTCTCCTGGGCCGCCTCAACTCGGTCGACGCCACCGTCACTCCCGGCTATGGCCGCCGCATCCATTATTACGCCGGTTACTTCCAGGACGACTGGCGCGTGACAGGCAATCTCACGCTCAATCTTGGCTTGCGCTATGAAACCGAAACGCCTCAGTTCGAAGTCGCCGGCCGCATGAGCAGTTTCGATCCCTACGCACCCAATCCGCTCGCGGGTACCGGCGACATTCCCGCAGGCGCGCGCGGCACTTCGATATTTCCTAACCGCAACGGGGAACGCAAGTATCTCTGGAACGCCGACAAACTCAACTTCGGTCCGCGTTTCGGCTTCGCCTATCGTCTGCGCAGCTCACAAACCAGCGTCGTCCGCGGCGGACTCGGCATCTTTTACGGCAATCCCTACGACCGCGAAATCGTGCAGCAACTTAAGGCGGGCTTCGGCAACGTCTACCGTGCCCGCTCTCCCGTGCCCTTCCGTCTGCAAAATGGACCACCGGCGGAAGCCTTTGCCGACATCGCTGAATCGGAGCTGACGCCCACTTACGGCATGCGTGGGACTCGCTTTGAGTCCTCGCAAACCCAATACCTCGACCGCAACCGCAAGACGCCCTACACCATCAACTACAACCTCACCATCCAGCACCAATGGCGGGGCACTCTTTTCGAGCTTGGTTTCCTGGGGAATCTCGGCCGGCAGATCATCTTCCCCAACATCAACATGAACCACATCCCGCCCGAGTTGCTGCCGCGCACAGAGATCCCCGAACGCCTACGGCGCCCGTGGACCGTCTTCGGCAGCGATCAGGCACAGGTACAGATTCTCGCTCCCAACTGGGGCCTGTCGAACTATCACGCCTTCACCGTCCGCTCTGAGCGCCGCTTTAAGAGCGGCTTCTCCTGGGTACTCGCATATACCTTCTCCAAGTGGATCGACAACGTCACCTTTGTCGGCGGCGACGACGCCACATTTGGTGATGCCGACCAGATCCAGAACATCTACGATCTCCAAAACGAACGCTCGCTTTCGCAGAACCACATCCCACACCGGCTGGTCGTCTCGCCCATACTCGAACTCCCCTTTGGAAAAGGCAAAAGGTGGTTGAATCACGGCGGCTTCCTCAACACAATCCTCGGCGGCTGGGAGATTTCAACGGTCGGAACCTTCCGCTCGGGCGCGCCGTTCGGACTGAACGTCCTGAACGGCCCGCGCGACATCCTGCGCGATCAGGCCGACGGTACCAATCTGCGCCCCGACATCGTCGGCGATCCGAATGCGAGCGTGCAACGTGGCCAGCCTGCCGAGGGCATCCGCGGCATCGCATGGTTCAATCCCGCGGCTTTTGCCTCTCCCGCTGCGTTTCAGCACGGGACGGTCGCGCGCGCTACGCCTGGCGTGCTCGGACCGGGTAACATCAACTTCGATTCCCTGCTCGCCAAGAACTTTCAATTCACCGAACGCTGGAAAATGCAGTTCCGCTGGGAGTCCTTCAATACGTTCAATACTCCTGAATTCAACCTCCCTAACCAAACGCTGGGAGGTGGCGGCTTCGGATTCGTCACAGGCGCCGGCAGCCGCCGCATCATGCAAATGGGGTTGAAGCTGTACTGGTAAACGCGCTCGTCACGCCAGAAGGTGTTGGAGCGACAGCCGAATCAGCCCGTCATCACAAAATAGCAACTCCTCCACGCCCTGCCCGCGTCACACCAATGGCGGTCCGCCACGTCCGCCATGTTAAAGTATGAGTGTTCATGGGTGTAGGCATTGGCGGCATCATGCGGCGGTTGTTTCTATGGGAGTTCCCTCGTGGAAGTCGCGGCTACGACATCGTCGTCATCCTCATCCTCGGCTTTATATTTCTGACCCCGCGCGAAGTCTTCCGGGATCAGCCCCGTCCCAAAAACGTCGCTCTTCTGCCAACCCAGCATGGCGCCGGCAAGTTCTTCATCGAACCGGCACTTCTCGATCAATTCCCCCCACAGGAACGCATGAAGGAGGCCGAACGTCTCGTCCACTCCCAGACCGAAGGCCGCAACCGCACCTTGATCAGCCTCGACCCCATTTACGACGACGAGCACGAACTCAAGGGTTACCTCGCCTCCACCGCGCCCTAGGCGCCACTCTCCAGTCCGTCCTGGATCTTCCATGAACCCTCACGTCCGCACCACGCTCCTCTACTCCACCACGGTGGTCCTGTTCACTCTTCCCATTGCCGCCCAAACGGCGGCCGCCGTACTCTCCCGGCTTGACTCAACCTCTGCCGGATTTAGATCCGCCACCGCCAACATCGAACGCGTCACCCACACCGCAATCATCAACGAAAGTCTCACCGAAACTGGCACGCTGCGCATGCTGCGCAACAAGGGCACCGTTCAGCTTTACCTTGAATTCACCAAGCCCGATGCAAAAACTTACGCCTTCCGCGAGCGCAAGGCCGAAGTCTATTTCCCCAAGATCCTGACGGTCCAGGAATACGACGTTGGGAAACAGAAGGGCATCGTCGAGCAGTTCATCCTGCTCGGTTTCGGCACCTCGGGTAAGGACCTAGCCAAGGGGTACAACGTGAAGTTCGGTGGCGAGGAATCCATCGGCGGGCAAACAGCCTCGCGCCTCGAGCTCACTCCAAAATCCGCCAAAACGCGCGAATATTTCACCAAGGTCGAACTTTGGATCAACGCCGAAGGCCGCACCGTACGCCAGAAGTTCTATCAGCCTTCAGGCGACACCACCACCGTTACTTATTCCAACCTCGTTTGGAACCCGGCCTTGACACCCGACGCGCTCTCGCTGAAACTGCCTGCAGGCGTAAAAAGGGAGTACCCGCAACGGTGAGCACGCAAGTGCACGACCAGCCAGCCGCAACGGCCAGCGCTCAGAAATCCTACGGAAGCCGCCTTGGATTCCTCGACTGGGCCCGTGGTTGCGCCGCGCTGATCATGCTCCAAGGCCACATCTTCCACTCATTCACGGCCACGTCGTTGCGCGACGGCTCTATCTTCAATCTTTCCCAATTTCTCGGCGGCATGCCCCCAGCCATTTTCCTTTTCCTAACCGGCTGCACGTTTGCCTTTCTCATGAATTCGAATGAGAAAAAAGGCATCGCCCCCTGGACGAGCGTACGCGTCTGTCTCCGACGCGCTGCTTATCTCTGGGGACTCGCCTTCGCTTTCCGCCTCCAACTTTGGCTCTTCGGACTCCCCAAGAGCCCGTGGACCGACCTCCTCAAAGTCGACATCCTCAATTGCATGGGCATTACTCTTGCCCTTACCAGCCTGACCGCATTGTGGAATACTCGCCAGCGCGCTACGCGCGCCCCAGTCCTTGGCCTCATCATCGCCGCTCTCTCGCCGTTAGTCAGCGTGACCGATTGGACGTGGGTTCCCTGGGCCATCAGAGCTTATTTCGTCCCCGATATCCTTCAGTTCAGTTTCTTCCCCTGGGCTGCCTTCGTTCCCTTCGGCATTGCCTTCGGCAGCGTCTTACGGTTGATCGACCAGAACCACTTGGAGAGGCTCTTACAATGGTCCTCCATCGCTGCTTTCGGACTCATCATCAGCGGCCAATATTTCGGCCAGCTTCCCTACTCGGTGTACACCAAGAGTGAGTTCTGGCTCGATAGCCCCGCGCTCATCTTTGTCAAGCTCGGCGTCGTGCTTTTGCTCCTCTCGGTTGCCTACATCTGGCATGAGTACGGGCTACACGGGCGCTTCAGTTGGGTCAAGCTGGTCGGCACACACTCGTTGCTTCTCTACTGGGTACATACCGAAGTCGTCTATGGCCGCTGGTTCTGGATGTGGAAAGAGAACCTCGACCTGCCCGGCACTTACGTCATGGTCGTCGCCATTACTGCGTTCATGATCTGGCTTTGCTACGCCTGGGAGAAGCGCCGCATGGCGCGCCGTGCAGCCGCCCTACCTGCTTAGAATCAATCGTATAATGCAGTCATGAAGACTCTGGCGATCCTCCTCTCCATCTGCCTTGCTTCCCCCGCCATCGCTCCGGCCGCCGCGAGCACCCTTCACAAAACCGAGAATGTAAGCGGGCAGACACCCGCACCTGCTCCGAGCCCCCTCACCGAAGACGAAGCCAGGGATTTGGCCAAACGCTCCGAGGAGCCCGGCAAGGAAGTCGCCGGAGGCGCGCTTTCGAACCTTCACCTCACCTACATCGTTATCGCCCTGGCTACCGCCGTCATTGTCATCATCGCCGTCAAATGATGCGGGCCCTCGCCCTCGTCTGCGCATTCTCCACACTCGCGCAGTGCGAACCCCTCAACGTCCCCTTCGTACGCCAGGAGAAGAACGGTTGTGGCGCTGCCAGCGTCGCCATGGTGACCCAATATTGGTCCAAAGATGCCCCATCGCCCCATGCGATCTACGAGCGGTTGATCGATCCCAAGCACAAGGGCATCGAACTCGCCGCCATGAAACGCTATCTCGAAGAAATCGGCTTCCAAGCCTTCACCCTTCGCGGCCAGTGGAGCGATCTCGAGCAACACATCGCCAAGGGCCGCCCGATCATTGTCAGCTTGCAAGCGGCGCGCACGAAGCGCCTCCACTTCGCCGTCCTCGTCGGACTCGAACGCGACCATGTGTGGCTTAACGATCCCACTCGCAAAGCGGCTCATCGTGCTGACCGCGAAAAGTTCGAGAAGCAATGGGCGGGCGCGAAGTATTGGATGCTGCTCGCTACACCACGCACTCGCCCCTAACCGCGACCGCTATAATTCCCCAATGCCGAAACTCAACGGCGATGCGCCCGTCCTGCTCGTCGCCGATGTCCACCGATCCGCCGATTTCTTCCGCGACAAGCTGGGTTTCCGCTACGATCGCATTGGCCAGCCCATAGAAAGTGACGCCTAATGTTTCTCAAACAATACTATCTGGGCTGTCTTGCACACGCTTCTTATCTTCTGGCCGACGAGGCAAGCGGCACGGCCGTCGTCGTCGACCCGCAGCGCGACATCCAGCAGTATCTTGCCGACGCCGAAGAGCGGGGCGCACGGATTCGACATGTGTTTCTCACCCACTTCCATGCCGACTTCCTCGCTGGACACCTCGAGTTGCGTGACCGCTGCGGCGCCGATATCCGATTGGGCGCCCAAGCCGCAGCCGAGTACTCCTTCGTCGCAATGAAGGATGGCGACACGCTCGACTTCCCCGGCATGCGCCTGCAAATTCTCGAAACACCAGGGCACACCATCGAATCGATCTCGATTCTCGTGTACGACCTCGCTCAGAATCCCGATCGCCCGCATGCGGTCCTCACCGGCGACACGCTCTTCATTGGCGATGTTGGCCGCCCCGATTTGCGAGCCTCACTCGGCTGGAGCGCTCAGGATCTGGCGAGCCATCTCTACAACTCGCTACACAACAAACTTTTGGCATTGCCTGACGAGACTCTGGTCTATCCGGCGCATGGCGCCGGCTCGCTATGTGGCAAGCAACTCTCCTCCGATACCGTTTCCACTCTCGGTCAACAGAGGCTTTTCAACTACGCCCTCCAGCCGATGACAAAAGAGGAATTCACCGCGCTCGTCACCGCCGATCAACCGGATGCTCCGGCTTACTTCACCTACGACGCAATCCTCAACACGCGCGAGCGCCCAACGCTCGACAAATCGCTCGAGCAGGCGTTACATCCGGTCGAACTCGAGGAAGTGCTGCGGCTGGGCGACGCCTCGGCTCAGCTTCTCGATGTCCGCGACCCCTCCGAGTATGCGAAGGGCCATCTGGCAGGCTCGATCAACATCGGATTGGGCGGCCAGTATGCTACCTGGGCTGGAACACTGCTCGATCGTGATCGTCCAATCGTGATCATCGCCGAGCCTGGGCGAGAGCAGGAGGCGGCGTTGCGCCTCGGCCGAATCGGCTTTGATCACGTCAAAGGCTACCTGCGCGACGGAATGGCTTCGCTTGCCGAACGCCAGGATCTGGTCTGGGCAACCGAACGCGTCAGCGCACCGATGCTCGCCGAACAACTAGACGCGGCTTCGCCGCCGCTGGTGATCGACATTCGCAATCCTCGCGAATGGAATGGAAAGCACCTCGCTGGTAGCATCAATATACCGCTCGGCCACCTGCAGGAACGCATAGCCGAAGTCCCACGCGACCGCAAGATCGCCGTTCACTGCGCCGGCGGTTACCGCTCCTCCATCGCCGCCAGTATTCTCAACCAATACGGCATCACCAATCTGGTCGAGTTGGCCGGCGGCATCACCGCCTGGGAAGCATCGAAGTTTCCCGTAGTTAACGCCCGGACTCCGTAATTTCTGCCGGGTGTCCGGCGCGCCCTTGAGCACCAACAATCGCAGGGAATCCTCTGTGTTTTGATTTGTATCCGGCACGGAGGATCGGCCAGGTTTCTCCGCGGCAATCGGCGTGCACGGAAATTCCGAGGAGATACTTGTCCCATGCAAGGCAGAAAATGCAGTGATCTCATGACCAGCGACGTCACCTGTTGCGTTACCAACGATAAGGCGAATGTGGCCGCTCAATCCATGAAAACTCGCAACGTCGGATCGATGCCGGTGGTGGACAGCCACGATCGGAAGCGGTTGGTGGGCATCGTCACCGACCGTGATCTCGCATTGAAGGTGGTCGGGGAAGGATTGGATTCCCGCAAAACGAAAATCGAAGACGTCATGTCGCGCGACATGGTAGTCTGCAAAACCGAGGACGATTGGCAACTCGCCCTGGACGCGATGGCTAGCCACCAGTTGCGGCGGATTCCGATAGTTGACGATCAGGGACGCATTACTGGCATCATTGCGCAGGCGGACGTAGCAACGCGGATTGCGAAACCCGACGCTACGGGCAGGGTGGTCGAACAGATTTCAAAAGCATCCTGATAGGATTCGATTTCGAACAGAAGCTAGCGCACCGCTCCCATCTCACGAGCGAACCGGTCTTTCCGCTCCGGAGCGCTTCATGTACGGCCCGGTGCTTCCATTCGGAAGAATGGTTGTGTGGTCCGTTCGCGCCATCGCCAGTTGGCCGGAAGTCAGTTCACGTGCGCCCTGCAGATTTGTATCGCGGAAATCGGCGGCCAACAGTTGCGCCCCTTGAAACCGCGCCTCCTGCAGTTGAGCTCCGCAAAAATCGGCGCCCCCCAACTTCGCGCCGCGGAAATCGGCGCCGTTCAGTTTGGCCCGCGTGAACTGGGAGCGGCTCATGTCCGATCCCTGACAGTTCACCCGTGCCATCTCCGCCTGGCTAAAGTCGCAATCGGTGAACGACCCGCCGGCCAGATTCGCTCTTTCCAAATGCGCCTGAAAAAACCGGCATAACTGCGCGCGCACGCGATACAGCTGTGCCCCGTTCAGGTTGGCCCCGCTCAAGTTCGTGCTGAACAATCGCGCTTGGTGCAGGGCCACCGACGCCATCTGCGCCACCGTCAGATCGCACTGCGTCAACGTCGCTCCCTGCATCCGCGCCTCGCCCATGTTTGCGTTCGCCATGCGGCAGTGGCCTAGCTTCCCTTCACTCAAATTCGTTCCCAGCATCCAGGATTCTTCAAAGTTGGATTCGTCCAGCACGGACTCGCTGAGGTCCGCCCGGCTCAATGTTGCCCGCCGGAAATCGGAGCGTTGCAAGTCAGCTTCCGACAAATCCGCGCCGCTGAGATCCGCCTCCAGCCACGTGCCGCCTGGCATCACCGCCCGCGCCAGCCGCGCCCCAGGCAACGATAGCCCCGTGAAGTTTCCGTCGGCAATTGTCATCTGCACGCCGTCACGCTGGTTCCCCTCCAGCCACAAGCCGTGTATTTCAACGCGTCGCGCCCACCGCGCCACCAGTGCCGGCAGCTCGCCGGCAATCCGCTCCTCAAACACCTTGGCCAGTTCCTGCTGCGCCAATTCCACTTCCTGTTGCCGAAAAATGTTCAAAGGGGGCGATCCTTTCTCCTCCTGTCTTATCGGGTGCCAGAACCTGATGCTTGAAGGAAGTGTTCTCGGGGAATCGCCGTACCACCTGGGGCCAGGACAAGGTCATCACCTCCAACCCTGTTCTTGTGGTAGTTTTAAGCCTATCGAGGTATCTTTATGTCCCATCGCCGCGGCTTTCTCAAAACCCTGTCCACTCTGCCCGTTGTAGGAGCTCTCATGCCCACCGCCGTCAGCGCGGCTTCTTCCAAGCGTGACTTCTTCAAGGAACTCGGCGTCAAGCCGTTTATCAACGCCGCGGGCACCTACACCACTCTCACCGCGTCGCTCATAAACCCCGACTCGGTCGCCGCCTATGACTATGCCGCCAAACAGTTCGTGCGTCTGAACGAACTCCACGACGCGGTCGGCAAAAAGGTCGCCTCCCTCCTCAACGTGGAAGCCGCAATGATTACCTCGGGCGCTGCTGGCGCTCTCACCGTCGGTACCGCGGCCTGTGTCGCCGGCAAAAATCAGGACAACATCCGCCGCCTTCCTGACATCGCCGGTACCGGCATGAAGTCTGAAGTCATCATTCAGAAGTCCCACCGCTACGGCTACGATCACGCCGTGCGCAACTGCGGCATCAAGATGATCGAAGTCGAAACGGCCGAGGAGATGGAAAAGGCCATCAACTCCAACACCGCCATGGCGCTGTTTTTCAACGCCAACAATAACGTCGGCCAAATCAAGGACGCTGAGTTCGTCGCCATCTGCAAGAAGCACAACATCCCCAGCTTCAACGACGCCGCCGCGGACGCCCTCCCGGTCGAAAATCTGTGGAAGTGGAGCAAGATGGGTTTCGACCTCGTCACTTTCTCCGGCGGTAAGGGGATTCGCGGCCCGCAAAGCGCCGGGCTGCTGCTCGGACGTGCCGATTT
>DASRHX010001153.1:0-6840 GCA_035650295.1 Bryobacteraceae bacterium
GGCAACGAGGCCGGCATTCCCGTGATGGTCGACTTCGGCACCTTCCGCCCGGAGCGCCCCTTCCAGGAACTCGTCTTGAAAAAGCTCCGCCCCGGCGACATCTACACGCACTGCTTCTACGTCCCCGTCCCCATGCTCGACGCGCAGGGCAAACTCCTGCCTTATCTTTTCGAAGCCCGCAAACGCGGCGTCCTCTTCGACGTCGGCCACGGCGGCGCGGCCTTCGAATTCCGCCAGGCCGTCCCCGCCGTCAAGCAAGGCTTCCCGCCCGACACCATCTCCACCGACGTCCACTCCGGCAGCCTCAACTCCGGCATGAAGGACCAGCTCAACGTCATGTCCAAGTTCCTCAATATGGGCATGACGCTCGACGACATCATCCTCCGATCCACCTGGAATCCCGCCCGCGTCATCCACCGCGAGCAAATCGGACACCTCTCCGTGGGCGCCATCGCCGACATCGCCGTCCTGCGCCTGGACAAGGGCCAGTACGCCTTTGTCGATTCTTATGGCGCCCGAATGGACGGCACGCAGCGTCTCGTCAACGAACTCACCGTCGCCTCCGGCCTCGTCGTCTACGACCTCAACGGTCGCACCCGCGAACGCTGGGACAAGCTCGGCCCGTATGAGGCGCAAGGCGAGCCATACTGGGACGGCACTCGCGGCGGCAGCCGCGCCCTCCCTCTCACCCCGCCCGCGCCCTCGGCCCAATACTCGCCGCTCAAACAGATCAACCGCAACAATGCCGCGAAGCTCGTTAAGGCCTGGCAATTCGACTCCGGCGACGAGTTCAAAGGCTCCGAGATGCAGTGCCGGCCTATCGTCATCGACGGCATTCTTTACGGAACGACGCCCAAGCTGCGCGTCATCGCGCTCGAAGCCGCCACCGGCAAACTGTTGTGGAGCTTCGATCCCTTCTTCGGCAAGCCCGTCACCAACAAGCAACGCAACCGCGGACTCATGCAGTGGGGCGATCACCTCTACGTCGGCGCCGGGACCTTCCTCTTCGCCATCCACCGCAAGACCGGCAAGCTCATCGAAGAATTCGGCGCAAACGGCCGCATCGATCTGCGCGAAAATCTCGGCCGCGACCCGCAAACCCAGCGCGTCACCCACACCACGCCCGGCGTCGTCTACAAAGACCTCCTCATCGTCGGCTTCCTCACCAGCGAGGGCCTGCCTTCCTCGCCCGGTGACATCCGCGCCTACGACGCCCGCACCGGTTCGCTGCGTTGGAGTTTCCACACCATCCCTCATCCCGGCGAACCCGGCTATGAAACCTGGCCCGCCGACGGCTGGAAAACGCTCGGCGGCGCGAACTCATGGCCCGGCATGGCGCTCGATGAAAAGCGCGGCCTCGTCTTCGTGCCCACCGGTTCGGCCGCGTACGACTTCTACGGTGGCAACCGTCATGGCGACAATCTCTATGCAAATAGCCTCATCGCGCTGAACGCCGAGACCGGGAAACACGTCTGGCACTTCCAATTCGTCAAGCACGATGTATGGGACCGCGACCTTCCCACCGCGCCCGTTCTTGTCACCGTTCGCCGCGGCCGCCGTTCGATCGACGCTGTTGCCCAATGCACCAAATCTGGCCACGTCTGGATCTTCAACCGGGAAACAGGTGAATCGCTCTTCCCCGTCGAAACCGTCCGTACGCCGCCATCGCCGGCCGCGGGCGAACTCCTCGCCGCCACGCAGGTGCTGCCGCTCAAACCCGCGCCTTTCGCGCGCCAACAGGTCACCGAAGACATCCTCACGCGCCGCACGCCCGAAGCTCATGCCGCCGCGCTCAAACGCTATCGCTCCTACCGCACCGGCCCGCAGTTCACGCCTCCCAGTTTCGAAGGCACCTTCGTCTTCCCCGGCTTCGACGGCGGCGCTGAGTGGGGCGGGCAAGCATACGATCCAGAAACCGGCCTGCTCTACATCAATTCAAATGAGATGGCCTGGGTCCTTCGCCTCATTCCGCAAGCCGACGGAACCCGCAAATCAACGGCCTCGCAACTCTACACGCGCCACTGCTCCACTTGCCATCGCGACGACCGCAAAGGCACTCCGCCTGAGTTTCCCGCGCTGCTGAACCTCGAAGGTAAGAATGTCGAAGAGGTGATTCGCAAAGGCGCCGGCCGCATGCCCGGCTTCGCATTCCTCGGCGACGAAGGCATTCGCGCTCTCACGGCCTTTCTCCGCACTGGCGACAACAAGGAAATCGAACTCCCCGCCGTGCGCCAATCCGCTGCCCCGCCGTTGAAATACCGCACCGACGGCTATAACAAGTTCCTTGATGCCGATGGCTATCCCGCCATCTCGCCACCTTGGGGCACATTGAATGCATTGAACGTAAGCACGGGTGAGTACGCGTGGAAGATTCCCTTCGGTGAGTTCCCCGAGCTTGCCGCGAAGGGCTTGAAGAACACCGGCACGGAAAACTACGGCGGGGCTGTGGTCACTGCCGGCGGCCTGCTCTTCATCGGCGCTACCAACCACGACCGCAAGTTTCACGTCTTCGACAAAATCACGGGCGAACTGTTGTGGGAGACCACATTGCCCGCCGCAGGCAATGCCACGCCGGTTGTCTACGAGGTGAACGGCAAGCAGTATGTGGCGATCGCTGCCGGTGGCGGCAAAAGCGGCGCGCCTTCGGGAGGCAGTTACGTCGCGTTTGCCTTACCCTAACGGCTGAGCTTCAAGACCCACGCCGGCTGCCGCATCAGGTCTTCCGGCACATCCGGCAGCGTAACCGCCACGCCGCCCATGGCAGCCTGGAACCTCAACGTGCCTGGTACGCCCAGCAGCGATACCGACTTCACGCCCGCGACTTTCTGCACCGTGAAGCTCTTGCCCGGCCAGCGCGGCAGAATCGCGAACACGTCATTGCCCTTGGCCGTGAAGAACGCTTCGATCGATGCTTTGCCTGGCGCCTGCTTTGCCGTCAACTGCGTCACGTCGTACGCCGTCGAGTATTCCTTGTTGTATTCCACCTTCGGCTGCTCGCCCGCGCTCCACTGACGTGTCGCCGACCACGGCTTGGTCCCGTAGATCGCTTCGCCGTTCACCTTCAGCCAGTCGCCGATCTCGATCAGCCGTTGCTCCATCACCACCGGAATCGTTCCGTCGCCGTCCGGACCAATGTCGAGCAGCAGGTTCCCGCCGCGGCTCACCAGGTCCACGAGCATGATCACAAGGTCGCGCCCCGAATGGTAATGCTCCAGCCGCTCGGCACGGTTGTAGCCGTAGCTGAAGCCCATGCCCCGGCTCTCTTCCCACGGATGATCTCCGCCGCTCATCCCCGGCGTGTACTCCGTCGTCCAATAGCCGCCGTGCTTGTGGCGCGAGTCCTTCCCCCAGCGGTCGTTGATGACCACTTCGTCCTTCACTGCCGTCTCGTTGAACAACCACGCCAGCAACTCTGGACTCTTCCAATCGGCCGACGGCAGGTCCCACTCGCCATCGCTGAAGATGATCGACGGCTTGTAGCGCGTCACCAGGTCCTTGAACTGCGGCGTCATGTGCTCGCGGATGTAGCGGGGCTTGTCACTCAGCCACATCGGGTTGTACCACTCATACAGCGAATAGTAGAAGCCCATCTTCAAGCCCTTGCGCCGCACCGCGTCGGTGAGATCGCCCAACACATCGCGCTTCGGCCCGATCTCCACTGCGTTCCAAGGCCGGCCCCACGTCTTCGATGCCTCCTTGCTCGGCCACAGCGCGAAGCCCTCATGATGCTTCGAAGTGAGCGCCACATACTTCGCGCCAGACCGCTGAAACACATCGGCCCAATGATCCGGATCGAACAACTCGGCGCGGAACTGCGGCGCGAAGTCCTGATACGGAAACGCCGCGCCATACTGCTTCTGGTGATACGCCCATGTGCCCGTCTGAATCGGCGTCGCCTTCGGGTCCTCCTTGCCGCGTGTCATCGCATTCCAATACCACTCGGCGTAGGCGAGCTTCCCCGGAATCACGGGAGCATAGGCGGGCACGGAATAGACACCCCAATGAATGAAGATTCCGAACTTGGCGTCGGTGAACCACGCTGGCGTCGGCCGCTTATCGATCGACTCCCACCTCGGCTGGTAGGTCTGTGCCGCAAGCGCCATGGCGGATACCAACCACAGCGCCTTCATTCGCCCAGCACCTCGGAGAAACGCTCTTCAGATCTTGGTTTCAGTGCCGGATTGTTCCGCAGCAACCGCACGCAGGTGTTCCAGCGCAGAATGGCGTCGTCGTTCTCCGGCGGACGCAATTGTTCGGCGCGCTCGAACCAGTGCATCGCGGCCTCCAGTTCTTCATAGGCCTTGAAGTTGGCGCCGGGAATGCCTTTGTGCATGAGGACCTTCGCCGAACGCTCGCAGATGATTCCCGAGCAGTACGCTCGCTGGTATTCCGTATCCAGCCGCGGAATGAGTTCACGGGCCTCGCCCGCACTCGCGCCCGCGCCAAACTGGTCTGTGATCGTCAGGATCAACATCACGAGCGCCGCTTGGTTGTCCGGCTCGATGCGCAGGACGTCCTCACAAATGCTCTGCGCTTCGGCCGGTTCGTTGAGTAGCCGGTAGCGCTCCACCTTTTGCAACGCTTCCGGTACCGCATCCGCGGAAATCGGCTTCAGCTCGAAGTTCATGGAGCTACCTCGCTACTTGGAGTCGCGGTCACTTCGAAAGACGCGGAACAGCCGCGCCAGTGGATCATAGAACTCATCCACAATCCGTTCCTTCAGCGGGATGATGGCGTTGTCTGTAATCGTAATTCCTTCCGGACAAACCTTGGTGCAACACTTGGTGATGTTGCAGAATCCCGCGCCGTGTTGGGTGCGCAATTCCTCCAGGCGGTTCGCCGTGTCCAGTGGATGCATCTCGAGCGCCGCTACATAGGTGAGAAATCGCGGTCCAATGAACTTCTCGTGAAGCGAATGCTCGCGCAGGACGTGACACACGTCCTGGCAGAGATAGCACTCGATGCATTTGCGGAACTCCTGCACCCGTTCCACGTCTTCCTGCTCGATGCGCCAAGTGCCGTCGGGCGCGTCGGGTTTGCGCGGCTTGAATTTCTGAATGGTCTTCTTGACGCGGAAGTTCCACGACACGTCGGTTACCAGGTCCCGAACCGGCGGAAACGCCTTCATGGGCTGCACGGTGACGGGCTCATCCAAAGGGATGCTGTTCAGGCGTGTCATGCACATCAGCTTCGGCATGCCGTTGATTTCGGCCGAACAGGATCCGCATTTGCCGGCTTTGCAGTTCCATCGCACAGCGAGGTCGGGGGCCTGCGTCGCCTGAATGTGGTGGATCGCGTCAAGTACGACCATTCCCGAGGAGATCTCAGTCTTGTAGTCGACGAACTTGCCGTTGGCGCCTTCGCCGCGCCAGACGCGAAAGACAGCGGTATCGCTCATTTCATCTCCTCGATGATGGCTTTCAGCTCTTCGCTCATTTGCGGAAGCGGCTCGCGTTCGACGCGCATCCGGCCGTCAGGCGACTTACGAATGACCGTGTTGAAGGTGGAGTAAGCCGCGTCCTTGTCCGGATAGTCGTCGCGAAAGTGGCCGCCGCGGCTTTCCTTCCGTTCGAGCGCCGATCGGGTGATCGCTTCGGAGACGGTTAGCAGGTGATTCAGATCGAGCGCCGTGTGCCAGCCGGGATTGTATTCGCGGTTACCATGGACCGCGACCTTGACCGCTCTCTCTTTCAAGCCGGTCAAGCCATCGAGGGCCTTCTCCATCTCCGCTTCGCGCCGCACGATGCCCACCAGGTCCTGCATCATCGTCTGCAGGTCGTGCTGCACCGAGTATGGATTCTCGCTCGATTTTCGCCCGAACGGTTCGAGCGCGTATGCGCCGGCGCGTTCCACTTCGGCGGCGTCGAGGCGAACGGGGCCGTTCTGCTTCGCATACTCGGCCGCGAACTGTCCCGCGCGCTGGCCGAACACCAGCAGGTCGGAGAGCGAATTTCCGCCCAACCGGTTGGCCCCATGCAATCCAGCCGCGCATTCACCGGCGGCGAACAATCCAGGAACATCGGACATCTGCGTGTCGGCGTTCACACGCACGCCGCCCATCATATAGTGCGTCGTTGGACCAACTTCCATTGGCTCCTTCGTGATGTCGATGTCGGCGAGCTGCTTGAATTGGTGGTACATGCTTGGCAGCTTCTTCTTGATGTGCTCCGCGCCGTTCGGTATGCGCTCTTTGATCCAGGCGATATCGAGGAACACCCCGCCGTGCGGCGAGCCCCGCCCGTCGCGCACTTCGCGCATGATGCAGCGCGCCACGTGGTCGCGCGTGAGCAATTCCGGAGGCCGCCGCGCGTTCTTGTCGCCTTGCGTATACCGCCAGCCTTCCTCTTCGTTGTCGGCGGTCTGCGACGTGTAGTTCGCAGGAATGTCGCCGAACATGAACCGCTTGCCCTCACTGTTCCGAAGCACGCCGCCCTCGCCCCGCACGCCTTCGGTGACAAGGATCCCGCGCACGCTGGGCGGCCACACCATGCCCGTCGGATGGAACTGAACGAATTCCATGTCGATCAAGACCGCGCCGGCCTGATAGGCGAGCGACTGGCCATCGCCAGTGTATTCCCAACTGTTGCTCGTGATCGAGTACGCGCGGCCGATGCCGCCGGTGGCGAGAACGACGGCTTTCGATTGAAACACTTTGAAGCGGCCGCGCTCGCGCTCATAAGTGAACGCGCCGACGACACGATCGCCATCTTTGAGCAACGTAACAACGGTGCATTCCATATGCACGTCGATGCCTTGATGGATGCCGTGATCCTGCAGCGTGCGGATCATCTCCAGGCCGGTGCGGTCGCTCACGTGAGCCAGCCTTGGGTAGCGGTGCCC
>DASRHX010001154.1:0-14472 GCA_035650295.1 Bryobacteraceae bacterium
TTCTTCATTTACCCGCCGGGGTCATTTTACCCTCTGAATCCGAGCGATCTGGTAGCGCTACTCATTTTTCTCATTGTTGGGTTCGGCATGGCGCTGCTCGGCGACTCTCAAAGGCAGGCACTCCAAAACGCTGCGTTGGAAGGCGAGCGGCGCAGAGACGCCGAAATGGCGGAACGGGAGCATCGGCAACGTCTACAGACGACGCTCAACAGCATCGGAGACGCAGTGCTAGCGACCGATGCCAAGGGCGAGGTAACGTTTGCAAACGGCGTCGCTCAGACACTCATGGGCTTAACTGAGGCTGAGATTCTCGGGAAGCACCTCGATGAAGTGTTTCGCATTGTGAACGAGTTCACGCGCGCGTCTGTTGAGAGCCCCGTGACGAAGGTGCTACGGGAAGGCGCTGTGGTTGGGCTTGCCAACCACACGGTGCTCGTTGCCCGCGATGGCCGTGAGATCCCGATCGACGACAGTGCTGCTCCTATCCGGGATGCCGATGGCGTGCTTCAGGGCACTGTTCTCGTGTTTCGGGACGTCACCGCACGCAGGTCAGCCGAACAAACGAGAGCTCTGCTCTCATCGATTGTCGAATCCTCCAATGACGCAATCATCAGTAAGGACGTGAACGGAATTGTAACGAGTTGGAACAAAGGAGCGGAGCGAATGTTTGGCTATTCCGCCGAAGAGATTCTGGGAAAGCCGGTTTCGATCATTGCCCCTCCCGACGCTCCGGATGATATGCCCGTGGTTTTGGAGCGCATCAAGAAAGGAGAACGAATTGAGCAGTACGAAACCGTTCGCAGGGCAAAGAACGGCCTCCTGGTAAGCATCTCGCTGACCGTCTCCCCCATGTACGACGCTTCCGGGAAAATCGTCGGCGCCTCGAAGATTGCTCGTAACATTACGGAGCGGAAAACAGCGGAAGAACGCCTGCGTCTAACAGTCGAAGCCTCCCCGAGCGCCATGATCATGGTCGGCCGCGACGGGCGGATTATTCTCGTCAATTCACAGACCGAGAAATTGTTTGGATACAGCCGCGAGGAGTTGCTCGGGCAATCCGTCGAGTCGCTTGTTCCCGAGCGCTACGGCGCCGGTCACGGCGCTCTTCGCACGTCGTTCTTCCATGCACCGTCAGCGCGGGCCATGGGAAGTGGGCGAGATCTATTTGGCAAGCATAAGAACGGCAGCGAGATCCCAATCGAGATTGGGCTCAATCCCATTCACAGTGACCAGGGCGATGCCGTGCTCGCCGCCGTCATCGACATCACTGAGCGAAAAAAGGCAGAGGAGCGTTTGCGCAGGACCAATCAGGAGCTATCTCGCGCCAATGAAGCCTTGCAGCAGTTCGCATTTGCCGCAAGTCACGATCTGCAAGAACCGCTCAGAATGATCACGAGCTATTCGCAGCTCCTCCTTAAAGGCTATCCTGGCCCGGTTGAAGGCGATGCGGCCGTTTGCGTAAAATTCATCTCGCAGGGCACAACGCGCATGCGGGAGCTGCTCGCCGATCTTCTCGCCTACACTCAGGTGAACACGGACGGAGAGGTTTCCGATGAACGGGTGGATCTGAACCTGGCTGCAGGGAAAGCGGTTGAGAACCTTAGAACCGCGATTGAGGAGAGCAAGGCTGCGGTTACGATTGACCGGCTTCCGGCCGCGCACGGCCAGAATGCGCACTTCGTTCAACTCTTTCAGAACTTGGTGGGAAACGCCATCAAGTACCGCACGGAACAAGCGCCCGTGATTCATGTCTCCTCTGAATGGCAGGGCGGATTCTGGAAGATATCTGTGTCGGACAACGGCATCGGTATCGATCCGGAATATCAGGGCACAGTTTTCCGAGTGTTCAAGCGATTACACGGGAAGACGATTCCTGGCACCGGTATGGGGCTTGCCATCTGTCAACGCGTGGTCGAGCGCCACGGTGGCCGGATCTGGGTCGAGTCGAACCCGGGCGGCGGTTCTACTTTTCATTTCACCCTCCCCGCTGCCGAAATAGCCATCTCCGATGGCGAAGGAGCCAATGCATGAGCGCGGGGCACTTTCACATTCTGCTGGTAGAGGACAACGAGGCCGACGTTTATCTTTTGCGAATGGCGCTCGAAAACGCGGGCTTGAGCTTCCGTTTCACCGTGATCGAGGATGGCGCCGAGGCTCTTGCTTTTGCGCGCAGCGAAGGAAAATATCGGGACGCGCAGGTTCCTGATGTGGCTGTGCTTGATATGAACTTACCAAAGTACCAAGGCATCGATGTGCTGGAGGGCTTGCGTCGCAGCGAACGCTTCTCAAAAGTGCCAGTTGTGATCATGACCTCGTCTACTTCTCCGGAGGAGAGGCGGAGGATGGAACCATTGGGTGTGGCGCGCTACTTGACGAAGCCCCCGGATCTGGATGCTTTTCTTCAGATCGGAACCATCATTAGCGATGTGCTGCATGACGGCGAGGCAGGGAGGCCGGTGCGATAACGAGAGCCATTCCCCTCACTCCTGCCGCAACGCTACCACTGGTTCTACTTTCATCGCCCGCCGCGCGGGGAAATAACAAGCTGCGAGGGCGGCCGTCGTCAGAACCAGCGAGACAGCGATGAAGGTCAATGGATCGCTCGCGCCTACGCCATACAGCAGACTGGAACCCGCCTGGCCCAGCCACAACGCTCCTATCAGCCCAATCGCCAGACCACACAGGCTCAGCGTCATTCCCTCGCCGATGATCATACGGAAGATTTCGCCCGCCTGCGCGCCCACTGCCATGCGAATCCCAATCTCGTGCGTGCGCGTTGCAATCGAGTATTGGATCAACCCGTAGATCCCGATCGCGGCCATCAGCAGCGCCACCACGGAGAACCCGATCAGCAGCGTCGTCTGGAAGCGGCGCTCGGTGAGGAAAGCGTCGAGCTGGTTTTGCAGTCTCGCCACTCCATAGACCGGTGCATATTTTTCCACGCGACGCACGGCAGCTTGAACCGCCCCTGCAATTGAAAGCGGGTCAGCCAAGGACGTTCGGACCAGGAGAATGGCGCGCCGGGGAGGATTCTGTGCCAGGGGCTCGAACATCTGCGGGATTGGTTCCTTCTCCAGTCCCTGACGGCGCATGTCGCCCACCACCCCGACAACGGTAAACCACGGCGCACTCGCCTCTCTTGCGCCCAGCTTGAACCTCTTGCCCACCGGATCGCGCCCGGGCCACATCTGGCGCGCCATGGCTTCATTTATGATTGCCACTGATGGGGAATCAGGGCTGCCATCCGCGTCTGAAAAGTAGCGGCCCCTGAGCAAAGGCGTCCCGATGGCCTTGAACGATCCCTCGCTGAGTTCGTCACTTCGGAACGGTCTGGGTTCGGAGACAGATCGGGCGTCCCCTTCGGCGGTGACCACCTGTGCCGCGCCGCTACTCAGGAAAAGTTCGCTGGTAATGCCGGCGCTCTCCACGCCGGGAAGCGACTCAACCTGTTCGAGCACGCGTTTGTAAAAGCCGGTCCGCGGCGCGAGCGCCGTTGAGGCCGGAGGTGCGAGTGAGACCGAAAGAACCCGCTCCGGCCTAAATCCGGGATCGACGTTCTCGACCGACCACAAGCTTCGTAACAGCAGACCGGCTCCTGCCAGCAGGACGATCGCCAGCGCGAATTCCGTCACCACGAGAGCGCGGCGAACTCCTCGCGCCGAGGCTCCGCCCGAATTGCCTCTTCCTCCCTCCTGGACCGACGCCCGCAAATTCCCGCGCGCCATGGTCATCGCTGGCGTCAATCCAACCAGGATTCCTGTGAAGAGGCAAAGGGCTAGGGCGCAGCCAAGTACGTACGGATCGAGGCTGACCTCGTTCAACCGTGCCAGGTTCCCGGGCTTAACGGCAAGTATGAAGCGGATCGCTGCTTCCGCTACCAACAATCCCAGCAGTCCCGAAACGACGGCGAGCGTCAGACTCTCCGCCAGTAACTGCCGGACGATCCGCGTCTGGCTTGCTCCGAGCGCCGCTCGGGTAGCGATTTCCTTTTCGCGGCTGGCGCTACGTGCCAGCGAGAGACTCGCGACGTTCGTCGCGGCGATGAGGAGTACAAGGAAAACCGCGCCCGCCAGCATCCACAACGCCAGTCGCGGCCTGGGCCCGATCACGTGAAGGCTCAACGGCACGATACTAATTCCGCCGTTCCGCTGGGCCAACGGCAATTGCTCATCGAGGCGGCGCGCAATGGCGTTCATTTCCGCCTGGGCCTGCTCAATGGTCACGTTCTGTCGAAGTCTTCCCATGACAGCCCAGAAACCTGCGCCGCGCCTGCGGCGCACGGCCTCCCAATCCGGATACATAGTGTACGGCTCCCACACGTCATCGTCGGATGGGAAATCCGGGGGGAGAATACCGATGATCCGGGAAGGAGCGCCTTCAAGGTGGATGCTCGCGCCAATCGCATCGAACGAACCTCCGAAGTGGGTTTGCCAGAAGCGATGACTGATCAGAGCCAAGCGTTGCCGCTGCTCTGCTTCCTCAGCCGTGAAGATGCGCCCATGCAAGGGCTGAACGCCAAGCAATGGGAATAAGCTAGGGGAGGTCCTGAGGACACTGATCTTCTCCGCCCGATCCGCGGTCGTGAGCGTTGCCGAAACGCCATCGAAGAACGCCATGTCCGCGAAGCTCTGGCTTTGGCTTCGCCACTGTTCGACATTCCAATACGCTGTCCTGCCTTCACGAACGTTCTTGGCCGGATCCTGGCTCCACAACATCACCAACTGCTCCGGCGATTTGTATGGAAGCGGCCGGAACAGCACGGCATTCAGCACGCTGAACATCGCGGTGTTGGCGCCAATCGCCAGCGCCAGCACGGCAATGGAGGTCGCCGCAAATCCGCGGCTCTTGAGGAGAGTTCGCACTGCGTAGCGCATATCTTGCGCCGTCGCTTCGACGAGCGCGAAGGCCCTTCGCTCACGATAGGTTTCCTTCATTGGGTCGATCCCGCCAAAGCTGCGCAACGCCGCGCTCCGAGCTTCTCGTGAATTCATCCCGGCGTTGACGTTGTCCTCGATTTGCATCTCCAGGTGAAAGCGAACTTCGTCGTCTAGTTCGCGTTCCAGGCGATTGCGCTCGAACAAGCCTCGCAAGCGCGCCGCAACGACTCTTGGCCAGCTCACCCCTTCTCCTCCGCCAGGCTTGCCGGGTCAAAGCCGAGGAAAGTTTCGATCGTCGACGACATGCGCCTCCAATCCTCTGTTTCCTTTGCCAGCCGTCGCCGCCCGGACGGCGTGATCGAATAGAACCTCGCCTTCCTGTTCTTCTCCGACGCTCCCCACTTGGCGGTTATCCATCCTTCCTGCTCCATTCGCAGTAGAGCAGGGTAGAGAGTGCCCTGGTTCAGTTGCAGCATGTCCTTGCTGATCTGCTCGATTCGGCGTGCTAGACCGTAACCATGCAGAGGTCCCAGCGCCTCAAGCGTTCGGAGAACGAGAAGGATCAGCGTGCCTTGGAGGACATCGGCCTTATCTCGATTTCGATTGCTCATTAGGTAACCAACAGGAACAGTCTATCCGACGTTCCTGTTGGTGGTCAACAGGGAAATGCGAGGGCGCCGTCAGGGCCCTACTCGATGCGGTCTTTCGCTTTGGCTGCTTCTTTAGTCTGCCACTGCATATTGCCCGGAATGTCCGGCCCGCCCCGTTTCAGCGGCCGGATGTGATCGACCGCATACCCTGGGCAGCGTCCCGTCCTCTTTCCGGTCGCCGGGCAAGGATTGGCTCTTTGAAACTCACTCCGCGCCGCCTTACTGCGCTTGAAGTCGCTTTCTTTCTTCTGTTCCGGCGGTCTCCACTTTGGGCCAGAGTGTTTATGCGACTTATACACCGGTGGCCGCGATTTCGGGATCTTGATCGCCGTCTTGGGCCTGGCCGCGCGCTTCACTCCGGTCACGCCGGACGCGGGGACGAGCAAGCAAGCCACCATCGGCAACAGGATCCAAAATCGTGCCGTCGCCATGCGCCACATACTGGAAATCTATCGACAGTTTCCCCTCACCACTCCACCCTCACCCACGGCTGGATCCAATCCCACAACAGAATCACCGCAACTGCCACGCCTCCAGCCACGTACAACGCCGTCCGAAGCCTGGACGCCCTCCGCGCGCGCTCGCTCCCCGGTTTCCATACCTTGTCGCGGTTTGCCGCCAGCAAAGCTTCAAAAAAAACGTCGTTCACGATTACATACCGGTGGCGCTCGCCTTCGAACATCTCCGAGAGGTCATCGCTGAAGCTGAATGAGCCCGCGATCGTCGTTAGCGGCGGTACGCGATGAGCACGCGTGCTCCTCCAGGCTCCCAGTAACGACCCCAAAGAGATCAGCGCGAAGAACCCGGTAATGCCCGCGAACATGATCACGTCGGACCATTGTGCTGTCACAGGATTCGGTACGAGCTGGATTGCAGCAATGGTTGTCGCTATCCCGGCCAGCACCGCCGAAAACATCAACCGTGATCGGAACATCTGCAGCAGTTGCTTCCAAAGAGGCATCCGCCGGATTTCCCGCTCGTGTTGCTCCAGGCATGGCCTGCAGAAAGGCGCACGCGAGGCGACGACCTCATGCGAGTACCCGCTATCGGAATCGTAGCTCGCAATCACCTTCTCCCAATACAACCGCTTGGTGGCCGGCTGCCCGCACCGTGCGCACACATCCGGCAGCGCCAATTTCAGCGGCGGCCCCGTCAGGATCAACTCTCGAACCACACTCGGCGGCGGCTCGGGCTGTGGCGCCGGAGTCATTTCTTGCTCACCGGGCGGACCAGAGCAAAATCAAAGAGCACAGCGCCATCATCGGGCTTCGGCATTACGAGGGCCACGGTGCGCCGGCGGCCGCCATCGACATACCCGACTCCCACCTGGGCGGCCATCTTTACGTCTCTCCGCTGCCCAATGATTTCGATCAGCACCAGCGGGT
Organism: Bryobacteraceae bacterium; assembly: GCA_035650295.1. Lineage (GTDB taxonomy): Bacteria > Acidobacteriota > Terriglobia > Bryobacterales > Bryobacteraceae > JAFLBB01. The sequence goes on from DASRHX010001154.1 coordinate 6,913, forward strand.
TCGCGGGATCAACCTCCAAGGCCCACTGCTTGCCGATTACCATCAGCGGCTTATTCGTGTCGTTCAATGTAAGTGGCAGATGCACCTTTACGGGATCCCCATTGAGAGTGTGGATCGAGATCTGGAAATCCCACGGAGTGTCGAGCGCGCTGCCATCTTCCAATACCCGCACCTGCTCCAGCCGGCACATCATCTGCTCCATTCGCGCGGAAGGCTGTGGCGAGGTCTGTTGCACGGTGGATTTGCGGAGCGCATCCAATTGCCGCTGCAAGTCATCGCGCTCCTTGCTCAGTTGCTCCACACTCGCTCGATATTGGTCGCGTTCGTACTCGGCCCGGTTCGCCCGTTTCGTCGCCAGATCGACGGCTTGCTCGGCGGCGTCTTTGGGAACCGACTGCGCCGCGACAACGTGGAGATCACTAGCCACTTTCTGATATTTTGCCGCCTCTTCCATCCGCTTGGCCGCCTCGATTTGCAGCTTTTTGATCTCCTCGCTGTTGCCGTCCTTTTGTTGACGAAGGTCCAGCAGGTCGTGCTGGGCCTTCTCGGCCGCGTCCAACGCCTGCTGCGCGCGCGCTTCATACTCCAAGACCCGCGCCTTTGCCGCCGCGGCCTCGGCGATCGCGGCCTCTGCCTTCAATTGGCTGTTGCGATAGTAAGCAAGGCTAAAGATTATGACGAATAGCACCGCCGCTGCCGCCACGACTTGCCGCGCTAACTGTTTATGCCGCACGCCCTCCACAAAACGCCGCCGCCATGCGATCACCGCCTGGCTCAACGAGTCGTGGTAAATCTCATACTGCGGCTCGGCCGGATGATCGGGCGACGGGGCGACCGTTGTCAGAATTCGCTTGTCCCCTTCGGCGAGCTTGCCTAATAGCGTCCGCATCGACGCTTCGTCGACGCCGCCCTTCTCCGCCAGATCTTTGGCGCGGTAGGCGATCTTCGCGCCGCTTTCGGTCACCAGGTAGTCGAACATCCGAGCGCACATTTCCCGCTCTTGCACGGTTAAAGAGCCTAAAACCGTATCGACGTGCCGACGCACAATCTCGGCTGCTCCACCCAGCCGCTGCAACGTCTCCACGCGAAGCGTCTTGCTTCCCTTGGTCAGTTCCTCTTCCCACAACTGCGTCAGCACGAGTTGCAAATAAGGTGTCTCGATGCTTGCATGCTCCTTGCGGGCCGTGCCGCGACCGCCATCGCCGATGACCACGGCGCCCGTGCGCACTTGTTTCAGCACTTCCTCGGCCAGACCCTCATCGAGTGTGATCGTTCCCCCATAAACGCGCTCGCTATCCGGCAACTTGTTGTACTCTTCCACGGGTCCACGAATTGCCTGTTCGGCGGCCTCCAATCCCAGCCGGTCCAGCCGGAACCAGTTCGTGAACAAGTTGGGCGCAAGTGTTTTGAACCGGTCCAGTTCGGCCAACGAATCCTCGCGCAGCGACAACAGGAAGCTCACCGGTAATCCGTTTCGTCCTACGGCCTCTCCAAATTGCGCCGCGAACGATTCCGGTGCGCCGAACTGCGTTTCGTAGCGGAAGTACTCCTCGAACTGATCGAGCAGCAGCATGATGTCCACTTCCAATGTGCGCGCCACGTGCTGAAGTAGATCCGCCAGCGTGCCGCCTTCTGGCGCACTGACCGGTTTGCCCGCCAACTCCGCCGCTTCTTCCAAAATCGTACGCCGCAGCTCCTCCATCGCTCGTCCCTGCCACGTGCGGAAGTACACAATCAACAGGTCCGGCCGTTCGCCACGCTGAGCCGCCTTGTGCTGTCTCTGCCGCAAATCGCGAATCGCCCCGGCGCGCAGAATTGAGCTCTTTCCCACACCGCTTGGCCCGAACAGGACTGTTACGCGGGCGCTGAACAGGTTCGCCACAATCAGTTGCGTGTCCTCTTGCCGTCCGAAGAAAAATCGTGCGTCGTCTTCGGAGTACGGCGTCAGCCCGCGATAAGGACACGCAAGACGCTCAGGCACGCGCAGGCACCTCCCGTGCCTTGATCAGGAAGTCTGCAATCCCCATCTCGTAGATAGTGAGCTTGCGCCCCTTCCAAAACTCCCTCTCCAGCGGATCGGCGCGCTCCTGAATCGCCCACGAGGCATATTTGCGCGGCCAGTCTTTCCAGATTTTGTGCAGGATTACGCGCAAATTCCAGTCCCGCAGCCCATAGCCCAAGAACAGGAAATGGCTTTTCCGGAACGGCTCCCCAAAAATCGCCGGCACCGCAGTCTGTCCCGACATCCGCGACAGGAAATCCACGTAGTCATCTTCAGTAATTACATAGCTGTCCTCTTCCGGGGCCTCGGGAATCGATGAACCGTGCATCTTAAAGATTGTCGCCGTGTCCTCGAGATTTAACGCTAGCCTTTGCGGATCGACACTCTCCCACTCCGCCGTCCCCGCCCGTTTCACATAAGCGAGCGGTGTGGCCATCTTGTAGACGACCACGTTGTATTGCTTGCCCTTCTTGTTGAAAGCCTCTTCCAGCAACGTATCGTAATTCGTCGTCACGATGAGTGGATTCTTGAACTCGGCCAGATAGTGGTGGAGGTCGCCCGGCTCATAACAGCGTGAAAAAATCGCGTGCAACTCATCATCCAGCCCTCCGCGCCCGGCCACGCCGTCGTAATATTGCGCCACGCGTAACAAGTCGAGCGCCGACTCCGAGGGATATCCGCTGCGGTCGTCCAGGTATTTTGCCAGCTCCCACCCACTTGGCAGAAAGTTATCCTTCGGCGATTTCCATTCCACGTCCTTCGGCCGGCAGGACAGCGAAGCTCCGGCCCCTAGAAAGGGAATCACGCGTCCGATAGTCAACCCGTCTCGAATCAGCTCATAAGGCGGTTCCAATTGAATGCCTCCGGTAATTTCTGATTATCCTGACACAAATCAAATCAAAACGCGATGCGCTATGCTCTGAGTTCCTACCTATCTGACTGTCATGGTCGCCGGCGAAATTTTACGCTTCGTAATCGAGAAACTATTCCATCGCCCGCCGCGCAATCTCGACGAGGAATTGGCCAGTCTGATGCGCATGGCTCCGGGCCGCATACACTCGCTCTCGCTGCTGGTGCACTACAGAGGTGGAGGCGGCGCCGGCGAATATTGGGTGGACGGTGCGTTTCACGAGCGCTGGAGCAGCTCACCTGGCCTCCCTACTTACCCTATGCGCGCCAAGGTTTCCTTCCAGTCCCCCGCCGAGCCACGCCGGATCTGGGAATGGATGTTCGCGGCCAAAGCCGCTCGTAACATTCCCGCGCTCTATCTTCAGGAATACTGGTTCCCCAATGCGCCCTCGCTTAGCGGTGAAGCTCTCATGGACGCCTCTTTGGCCGAGGCGCTGGAGGTCCTCGCCGCGCCGCTTGTATCGTTGCAGGCAAGCGCGTGGCAAGACGACCGCGGTCTCGGCAGCGGAATCAGACTTGGCGCCTCGGTAGCCTCAACCTTGCCGCACGCCGAGCGCCCGGTTTCGGTGTCGCTCTACGACGGCGAGGATACACCGGAGGAAATGGCACTAATTCGCAGTTGGGGAGAGCGAACCGCCGCCGCGCACAACGTAACGTTCCGCTTTGAGTAGGATGTGCTAATGCTTGAGGTCGCTGGCGCCGGGGACCTGACTCGCCGTCAGTTCATCCCAGTACGTTTCAATTGCCACTCGGACGAGTTGGCTGCGAGTGCGGACGCCGCATTTCAGGAAGAGTCCCTGAAGTGCTTCTTTGACCTGGCTCTCGTTGAGTTCCATCATGGCCGCGATCTCCTTGTTGGCTTTTCCTTCCAGCAGTAATCGCAAAACCCGGTGTTGGCGCGGACTGAGCGGCCTTCGGGAAGGTTTCCCGGTTGGCTGAGGACTTGTGGAAACTGACTCGATGCCCGGTGCGGAGTCTTTGTTGGCAGCCACTTGGCGAATCGTGTGGAAAAGAGACTGGTCGGTTCCCTGTTTGAGGAAAATCGCTGAGGCTCCGTCCCGGAGAAGGCGTTCCGCTTCCCACGGATGCACCCCAACGGTTACGATGATCACCTTTCCGGTGAATCCCCGTTTGCGCGCCTGCCTAAGAAATTCCCCACCTTGCTCCCCTCCAAGGTCCACGTCCAGGAGAACGACATCCACGGCGCTGTGCTCCACCCTTTCCAAGGCGGACTGAACCGAGCCACAAGCCCCGGCAACTTCGAAGTCAGCTTCCTTCGCGAGATCGTGAGCGAGGGCATCCCGGAGAAGAGCATGGTCGTCGACGATGAGGATGGATATGGTGGGAGTGTCGGCCTTAGGCATCTGTCGTCTCCTTGACAGAGCTCACGACAGGAACCTGTATGAGAAACATGCAGCCTTCCTTTTGGGGCACGTATTGAAGCTCTCCACCATAGGTGCGCAGAATTGCGCGCGAAATGAATAGTCCAAGCCCCGCACCGTTCGACCCGGATTGAAGCGGTTCAAACAGCCGTTCGGGTAGGGCGACTGATTCTCCGCTGTTGGAAATCCGAATCAGGACATACTGCTCCATCCTATGTGCGACCAATGATAGGCGCTTGCTGCTGGACTGCCGTAGGGCTTGCTGTCCGTTTTGAGCCAGGTTGAGAATCACCTGCAGGAGTCCGGAGTGGTCGGCGCGGACGCGCGGAAGGTCCGGTGCGACCTCCCAATGCAGATGGGCGCCAGATTCACGTAGGCCGGGATCGAGAATGAGGAATAGTTCTTGCAGCACCACGTTCACGTCGGCGCCGAGCAGGGCCTCTTCGACGTTTGGCCGCAATTCTTCAGTGGTCAGCCTTCTCATCCCGTCCAGCAAACTCCCAAGAGTCTGGTAGTCGGTTCTCGACGCGATCCCCGGCTCCGTTGCAAGGGTGCTGAACAAGCGATACGCGGCATTGCTGAGGTTCCTGACCTCATGGGAAACGGCCGCTGCCGCGATACGCGAGTTCATGAGCAACTGTCGCAAGCCCAGCTCCTCGCGATCGCGGAGGACTTCCGTGGCATCGGTAAAAATGGCCGCCAGGCGCGGCCCGGAGTTTGTTTGATAGCTGGAAAGCCACATTTGGACGAAGAACCATTCGCCGCTCTTTCGGCGGGCACTGCCTTCCACCATGGTCCGGACCATGGAGACCACGTGGGCCGACGAAATCGGCGCTGCCAGCATCGGAAGAAACTCGGTTACCGCCTGCCCGGTGAGAGGTTCGTCACCAGATCCGAGCAGTTGATTGGCCGCGCGATTGGCGAGGAGAATTCGTCCGTTTGCTCCGAAGGTCAAAATCGCCCCAGGACTCCCTTCCAGCAAATGCCGCGATTCATCTTCGGCATCCTTCTGCAACCGCGCGGCAACCTCAAGCTGCCGCAAATGCCGCAAGGTGAGACGGCGATTGCGCATGAGTTCGGAGACAAAGAAGCCGGAGGCGGTGAAGATGATTACGCCGAGTGCGATTCGGCTAGGCGCATTGTGATCCCAGGATAGTGGGTCCAAGGACTCCTGAAGAAGGGCCGCCAGTAACGATAAGGCCAGGATACCTGGGCGGGGCAGGACTAACGAGGCCTGAATGATGGGAATGACGTACAGAATGCCGAGAGAGAGCTCTTTCACCAGGAAGTCCGCGGCGGCAATGACGGTGGTCAATCCGAGCGCAATAGCTAATACGGCGTGACGGTCTTCTAGCAGCGATTTTTCGAGTAGCGCTGCATCGGACACTTCCAATGTCGACATGGGTTGGGTGGACAATTATACCTCCCGATCGCATCGGCTTCCATACTGCTCTTTGCCGTGAATTTTGCCAAATGAATGAATTTTAGCCATCGAAAGATGGGTTTCCGTTCAGGCTGCTTAATGCTCTAATACGGGGGTTGGAAGCACTTCGGGCAGATCTCTTGCGATCCGCGGAAGGACGAATCTGCGCGCTCCACATCATCCACATACAAATGCCGTTTGGCGGCACGTAACCAGCGTGCCCGGCGCGTGAGCGCCGGGCCGGGCCGGCGGCCTGCAGTTCTCTCCTCCGATACTCAGGCCGCCGCTTTCCGTGATGTGAAGCTTCTCCAGACAGTGAGTTTTCCATGCACACTTGTGAACCAATTTCATAGATTATCGTTGTAATTCACTCAATCCAAAGCGTAATCTATTTGGTGGAGAGCCTCCACTGGCGGTTCATGCGCATTGCTTTTCCGTTCCTTGGTGCCGGCTTCGCCTTTCAAACGTCCAGGAACACATTAGACTGCCGCCTCCGAAAGTCCTAACCGGAATTCGCTACACGCGCTGGGGCGGCGCGAACCCTTGACACAATCAAAATCAGGGTGAGGCGCTGCTATCCATTCAGTTCTGACGAATCGACTGTTACGGCAATTGGCGCGAGATGGCCGGGTCGGTAATCTTCTTGTCATTGGCGAGCAGGAATGCCTTGCTCAGGATCAGCGACAGCGTCTCATCGCCATCAAACGGAAGAAACACCTTCGATGGCGCGCCGGCGGCAGACGGTCCACGTACGATGCAAAGGTAGCGGCTTCCCGGTTCCATCAGGACGTTGCCGCTGCCCATGTGAATCTTGTAGGTGGCTCGATCTCCGCGCACCACCAGGAATCGGTCCTCGATGCGGCACCGGTCGCGAATCGGCAACTGCGCGACCATCGCCGTCAGCAGTTCCTTCCTGCGTTCGGCCAGAGTCGACAACTCGCCGAAGGAAAACCGCTGCCAGTAGTCTCCGAACGGCTGCCGCTCCTCTACGCCCCACATCGGATCGTTGCCTACGCTGGTCACGCCGGTAAACAAATCCACATCACGCATGACTTCGGAGAACACATGCGGCGGAATGGATTCGAGTTCGCGCGCCGCCCCGGTTGTCACGTCGCAGAAGCGTATCTGATCGGTGCTCAGGTACAGATAGATGCCGTGCCCGCTTGCCGCTGTGTCCCCCGGGAAGTCGACGCGATATTCAATTCGAAGTCCATGGCTGGGCAAATCGAGCGTGGGTGTATTGTGTGAATCCCATTCACCCATCAGGCGGAAAGTCCATCCGCGTTCCTTGCATAGCGCCGCGAACGGATGCTGCTTCAACACGTGCCCGGCGAAGCGGTTGGAATACGTCAGCGTTTGGCGCTCGGCGTCGGTCAGCACATACACTTCGCGATGCGCCTGTTTGAACGGCTGCCTCACTTGGTGATCCTGGAGCCAGCAGCGCCAGCTCAACACCGTCTGTACATCACAACCCAACGGATGCCACAGCCGGACGCTCGCGCCAGGCGGCACGTCGGCACCCGCCCAATCCACTAGACCGCCTTCCCGCCAAATCCCCGTTGCGCCGGTCTCCAACTGCCAGATCAAGGTTCGCGCCAGATTTCCCAGCAGCGGGTGCTCCACATAGCAGGCGCGCCATCGCTCCCACGGAATCGTCCGCTGCGATAAGAGCAGACGTTCGATCCGCACGCGATGCGCCCCACGCATCGCCGCGATCTCCTTCGCTGCCGCCTTCAGTTCTTTGAGTTCGTCGGCATGATCGCGTTTCACGCGTTCCGGCGCGCTCCTTAGCGGCTTGCCGTCCTCTGTGAACCATGCCAGCCCACCTTCATGATCCAGTTCCG
>DASRHX010001155.1:0-9844 GCA_035650295.1 Bryobacteraceae bacterium
TCGACAACAGGGGCTCCGTACCGACCGTTTACTTCCACCACTCTGAGCAAGACATGCGTTACGCCCTCGCGCAACCGTTCGTGAGTATTGGTTCCGATGGCACCGCCGTGGCGACGGAAGGACCGCTTGCCCGCGGCAATCCGCATCCACGCTACTACGGCACCTTCCCCCGCATTCTAGGCCGCTATGTGCGAGACGAGCGCGTGATCAGCCTCGAAGAGGCAATTCGTAAGATGACCTCGGCTAACGCCGTCAAGCTCAGCCTGTGGGACCGTGGCATGCTGCGCCCTGGCCTCGCCGCCGATGTCACCATCTTCAACGCGGAGACCATCATCGACCACGCCACTTACGAGAAGCCGCATCAATATGCCGAGGGCGTCGAATTCCTCATCGTCAACGGCAAGCTCGTGCTGGAACGTGGCCGGCACACCAACGCGAGGCCGGGCGTCATCCTTTATGGCCAAGGCCACGCGCGATAGATTCTTCATCGTCTTTGTTTCGGGCGTAAGCTTCCTCACGGCGCTCGCGCAGCAACCGGACCAATCCGACCTGGCCACCGCCGTCCGCTCGGCCGACGTTACCACTGTGCGCCAGTTGCTTCAGCGCGGCGCCAACCCCAACCAGCGCGATTCGCTCGGCGGCACTGCATTGCATGACGCTGCGTGGGCCGGTGATGTCGCCATGGCCGCTGTGCTCCTCGACGCCAAGGCCGACCCCAACGCTCGCCACCGCGAAGGCGGCTCCGCACCGCTGCACTATGCCGTAATCACGAATCACGAGGAACTGGTGAGCCTGCTCCTGAAGCGCGGCGCCAACCCTCGGCTGGCATCGGCGGCCGGAGCGACCCCGCTCCACCTGGCCGCCAATCGTGGCTTCACCGGCATCGTAACGCTGCTTCTCGATATGGGCGTCGAGGTCGACCTCCCCGATGCCGCCGGCGCCACGCCGCTCGCCGAGGCAGCATGGAAAGGTCAGTCCGAAGTGATCGAAGTGTTGTTGCGGCGCGGGGCCAAGCCCAATGTCCGCACGCCGTCCACCCAGTCCACGCCCTTACACGAGGCCGCGGGCAAAGGCCACGCCGATACCGTGCGTCTGCTCATGGCAAGGGGTGCCGATCCCTCGCTGCGAAACGGGGACGGCGAAACCGCGCTCGCCCTGGCCTTCCGCATGCGGCAGGTGAAGAGCGCGGCTGCCTTGATGAATGCAGGCGTCAAACCGGGACCCGAAGCCGCCCGGATTCTGGCCGGCGCGGTCCTTCGCGGCTACACCGACGTCGCCACGCTCCTGCTCGATCACGGCGCCGACCCCAACTCCGCCACCCCGGCCGGATCGACGCTTCTTCACGACGCCGCCCTGAAAGGACACATCGAACTTGCCCGTCTCCTGCTGGCTCGCGGCGCCAGCGTCAAGTCGCGAAGCAAGCAGGGCGCGACCCCGCTCCATGACGCAGCCCTCGGCGGCAACATCGGTATGATCGAACTGCTGCTCGCCTCTGGAGCCGAACTCCAGGCAACAGAGACCGCCTCCGGCTCCACTCCCCTCCACGTCGCAGCCGCCTGGGGTAGGACAGGCGTGGTACAACTTCTCCTGGAAAAAGGCGCCGATCCCAACCTCACCAACGCTCAAGGACAAACCCCAACCGCCGCGGCCGAAGCGAATCAACAGGATGAGATCGTGAAGATACTCCGTACGAGGATGGGTAAGGACTAATCAGAGCTTCCCCAGCCGATCCGACGCCCGGCGACCTAAACCTCAACATCCATGCTCAGCGCTATGCGCTTCAAGTGAGAGCCGCACCCGTTCAACTTCCAGGCGTGTTGTATCCGAAGCGCGTTTGAGTTTGTCGTATTCGTCCTTTAGAGTCGAACCTCGCGCGAGTTGAAGGTCGGATACGGACGCCGAGTATCGCTCCGCCGCCAGGCGGTATTGCGAAAGCAATTGCTCTTTCTGTTGACAAAACACTCAGTCTGACTCTTCGAGCGTGCCGGGCGCGGATCGGAGGCCACACCCGGCATAGGATGGGGCTCCAACCGGATTCCCATCCGTGTCGCTTGCACTGTTTACGGCAATGGCGGAGGATTGGATTGATATTTCTATCCGATGGCTGGGCTCAGGAAGGCCGAAGGATCATAGCCGATGCCCACCTGATCATGAAAACCCTCCGTCCGAGGATGGCTAAGGATTAATCCGAAAGCCTCAGGTACCAATTCACCGATACTTCTGCTAAAGAGTACCCGCACTGGCCCCGATAGTAAGGTTAGTGTCTGGTAAGAAGTCTCCAACCGTGCTCGCCGAGGCCGCCGGAACTCTAAGCGAGCAGTTGTTAACATTCCTCGAGCGCCTGGCCGAGCTGTTACAGCCGGAAAGCGGTCGCCTGGAAGTTCGTTTCCTCAAGCGTTTGGAAGAACTTGGATTCGAACCCAGGCAGCGAGGAGCGCTCGTTTATCTGACGGCTGGAGCCGCGGCCCGCGTGCTGGCTAGTGGAGGCGGACCCTCGCAATTCCTGGAACAGGTGGAGTATCACGGCCGTCGATTAGCCAAGCTTAACCTCTCTCCAGGCGACATTGTGCTTGCCTTGCGTGAGTATGACACCCTGCTCACGCCCCTTCTCAAGCGGAGAATCCCCGAGGAATTCGAAAATTTCCACTGGGTGCGCGAGCAATTGCAGTTCTACGTCATGCTCGCATTGAACAACTCCTACTACCAGGTGCGTGAGGAAGAAACTCAGGCCTTCTACGAAATGTTCTGGGCGGAGTTGGAGGCCGAGGGCCTCGACAATCTGCTCGACCGGTTTTTGTCGATTCTCGCCAGATTCAGCCGCGCCAATGCCGCCCACTGGTATTTGGCCGATCCGCGTACAGGTGTGATGCAGCGCCGCGCGACTCTCGATTGGGAGTCGGCGAGTGGTGGCGCGATGTTCGGCGCAAGCCCTGATTCCCATCCTCTAAATGGGCGCGTGCAACTTCTACGCGAACCATTGTGTTTTGGACTCGCCAGGAATGATACGGGCGGCCATCAGGCGGCCCTGATGGATCCAGGCTGGGTGAACCGCTTCCGCAGTTGCTGGTCTATCCCGCTCATTTCCGGTGAACGGCTGGCCGGGATCATCCAATTCGGGTTTTCCAAGCCTTATGAGTGGCTTCCGCGTGAACTCGAACTCCTGACGGCGGCCGCGGAACGTTGTCTCCGGGCGGTCGAAAAGGCGCAACTTGTGGTCGACCTCGCTGAACGGGAACGTCAGATCCGGCTTCTCGCCGAGCGGATGATGCATGTAGAAGAGGTCGAGCGCCGGCGCATCAGCCGCGAGTTGCACGACCAAACCGGCCAGGATTTGCTGTGTATCCGCCTGCAAATGGAGATGATCGAGAGCGAACTTCCCGACTCCATGCATGAGTGCAAAGGGAAACTCGCCGAGGCTCGCGAGATGACCGAAAAGACGATTCTCGAAATCCGCCGTCTTATTGCCGCGCTCTCGCCCGCCGTCTTAGAACAACTAGGGCTTGCGGCCGCGATCCGCCAGCTCACCAACCGCTATCGCGAGATGCATCCCTGGCGTATCAAGTTGCAAATGGGCAAGATGGACCCGCTGCCGAAGCAGACCGAGGTAATCCTCTACAGGCTTCTGCAGGAGTGCTTCCATAACATTGCCAAGCATTCTCAGTGTCAAACCGTAAACCTTTCGCTGCGGACCGCCGATGGAATACTGCGTCTTGTTGTGGAAGATGATGGCATCGGCTTTGACCTTCAAGAGGCGCAGCAGAAAACCGGTTCGTTCGGTTTGGCCGGCATCCGCGAGCGCGTTGCACTGCTCGGTGGAACGTGTGACATTCACTCGCGAAAGAGAGTGAAGCGTACGAAAGGCAAATCAGGGAGCCAATCCCGCGGCAATGGCGCGGGAGTGAAGTCAGGGACCCGGATCAAGGTGGAGTTGCCCATCCCGGAGGATGCCCTGCTGACGAGTTCGCGCAGGCAAGTGGAATTTTCACGGCGAGTGATCGCCGGAACGGTAGGAACGATAACTTCGGCTGGCAGATGAACGCAGCCTTTCGGGTGATCCACCTGGGAGCAGACGGCGCGGCCAGACCGCGGTAGTGAAGGAGACTTTGAACCATGGCCAAAATCCGAATCTTGCTGGCTGATGACCATACATTGTTTAGACAAGGGATCCGTACCCTAATATCGGCCGAGGCGGACATGGAGGTAGTGGGTGAGGCCTCCAATGGCGGCGACGCCGTGGATCGCGCCAATGAAGCTCGTCCGGATGTCATTCTGATGGACATTGGGATGCCCGGCTTGAGCAGTTTCGAAGCCACGCGTCAAATCAAGAAGAACCGTCCCGAGACGAAGGTGCTCTTCCTCACCATGTACGACGACGAGGATTACCTGGTCGAGGGCATGGAAGTGGGCGCCAGCGGCTATGTCCTGAAGGACAGCCCCTCCAATCAACTGGTCTCGGCCATCCGCGACGCGTTCCGGGGTGGCAGCTATCTTAGCCCGCGCATGTTGTCGCAGCTTGTGGACGATTTCCGCTCGCGCATCAAGTCGGCCAACCGCATGCCACGCTTTGCCACGCTCACCGGCCGCGAGCGCGAAGTGCTCAAGATGCTCGCCGAGGGAAACTCGGTCAAAGAGATCGCCTGCGATCTGAACCTCAGTGTCAAAACGGTGGAAGCGCACAAGTTCAATCTGATGCGCAAGCTGGACATCCACAACAAGGCGCAACTGGTTCAGTACGCCATCCAGAAAAAGATCATCAAGATCCCGAATCTGGCTTAATTCGCTCCTGTTCTCTCCTGCGCTGGTTACACGTCCGAATGGGCGCGATACAATCGGCAACAGGAAAGCTATGAACAGGCGATCGTTTCTTACTGCCGCGGCGGCTTCAGGCTTGTATGCAGGGCTGCATCCGGCCCAGGCCGCCGTGTTGCCCATTAAAAAGGCGGTTCTCTACAGCATGCTGCCCAAGCAGCTGCCGCTGCTTGAACGCTTCCAACTCGCACGCGAGGTGGGCTTCGAGGAGATGGAGTGTCCGCAAATCAACGATCCCGCCGAGGCCGAGTCCATCAAGAATGCCGCGGACCAAGCGAAGCTTCGCATTCATTCGGTTATGAATGGGGACCACTGGCAGTTCCCCCTCTCCTCAGGCGACCCCGAAGTGGTGGCGCGCAGCATGAAAGCCATGCGAACCAGTTTGGGCAACGCCAAGCTGTGGGGCGCCGACACCGTTCTTCTGGTTCCCGCGGTCGTCAATCCACAAACCAGTTATGAAGACGCCTACAAGCGCTCTCAGGCGAGAATTCGCGAATTGATTCCATTGGCCGCCGAATACAAGGTCGTCATCGCCGTGGAAGAAGTATGGAATAAGTTCCTGCTGAGTCCGCTCGAGTTCGCCCGTTACGTCGACGAATTCAAGAGCCCGTGGGTGAAGGCGTACTTCGATGTCGGTAACGTCGTGCTGTGGGGTTATCCGCAGGACTGGATTCGAACGCTCGGCAAGCGCATCGTGAAACTGCACTTGAAGGACTTCAAGTTCCAGCAGAACCGCGAAACCCGCAAGCGGGAAGCCGAGTTCGTGAATCTGGGCGACGGCGAGATCGATTGGGCCGCGATCCACGCCGCCCTCAACGAGATTGGCTACAAAGGTTCAGCGACGGTCGAATTGTCGGGCGGCGACAAGGTCTACCTGGCCGACGTGAGCAAGCGTGTGGACAAGATTTTAGCTGGTGGCTAAGAAATGAAAAAATTCCTGATTGGTCTGTTGGCCGGGTTCCTCCTGGCCGGGCTGGCTGTTGTCATCGCCGGATTCGCGATGATGCGTTTGGGCGAGCGGAAGCCGGATATCAGCGGCGGATCGACGCTCATGCTCAAACTCCAGGGCCCTGTGCTCGAAGTCTCACAACCGGAGATTCCGATCCCACTCTTCCAGACCAAGTCGCCGGTAACTGTTCTCGACGTGTGGGACCTTTTGCGCAAAGCCGCCGTGGACAAGCGTATTGTGGCGGTCGCCTTCGAACCCGCCGGATTAGAGGCGGGGTGGGCCAAGTTGGACGAGATCCGGCAGGCGCTGCTACGCTTCCGGAAGTCGGGCAAGCCCGTTTATTGCTATTTGCGCAATCCGGGATCGCGCGAGTATTACCTCGCCACCGCCGCGGACAAGATCTACATGACGAGCGAGGACGTGCTCTTCATTAAGGGTTTGCGCGCCGAATTGATGTATTACAAGCAGGGCCTGGACAACCTCGGAGTTCAAGTGGAAGTGGAGAACGTCGGACCGCACAAGGATGCCCTCGATCCGTATAGCAAATCTGCCCCTTCTCCCGAAACGAAGGCCACCATCGGAGCAATTCTCGACCAGGTGCACAACAGTTTCCTGGCGACCGTTGCCGAGGGACGAAAGAAGAAGGTCGAAGAGGTGCGGCAACTGGTGGACGATGCTCCCTTGCTCGGCCCGAAGGCCGTTTCCGCGGGCTTGGTTGACGGTCTCATGTATGAGAACGAGTATTTGGATCAACTCAAGAACCGCCTGAAACAAGACAGCCTGACCAAACTCTCCTATCGCGACTACATGAGGATTCCAGCCTCCAGCGTAGGGTTGGACGGGAAAAACCGCATCGCGGTGATCTCGGGCGAAGGTGCGATCCTTCGGGGTGTTTCGCCGGGTGGTTTCGACGAAACCCAGGCGATCTATTCCACGACCTTCACCAAACTGCTGCGCGATGTCTCGGAAGATAACCGCGTTCGCGGCGTCATCCTGCGCGTCGATTCGCCGGGCGGCGACGCGATTGCCAGCGATGAAATCCTGCACGAAGTAAAGCGGCTGAGCGGTAAAAAGCCGCTCGTGATCTCGATGTCTGACGTCGCGGCGTCTGGTGGATACTACATCGCGATGAGCGGCGATCCTGTGCTCGCCTATCCGAACACAATTACCGGATCGATCGGGGTGATTTTTGGGAAGGTGAATCTGCAGAAGCTCTACGAGAAGCTGGGGATCAATGTTGAGATCATCCAGCGCGGCAAGAATGCCGCTATCGACACATCGTCACGGCCCCTGACCGAAGCCGGCCGCGCCAAGCTGCACGAAGGCGTACAGGCGATTTACCGCACTTTTTTGCAACGCGTGGCCACGGGCCGGAAAAAGAAGGTGGACGAAGTGGAACCGTATGCCGGTGGCAGGGTCTGGATGGGAGCGGCCGCTAAGCAGAACGGGTTAGTCGATCAGATGGGTGGCCTGGAGACGGCCATCGGCCTGGTCAAGCAGCGCGCCAAGATCGCCGAGGGCGATTCGGTGCAGTTGATCACGTACCCGCTGAAGAAGAGCGTATTCGAGCAGATCTTCAGTACGCCGGTGGAAACGCTCACGGATGGTCCGGATGCCTGGTTGCAGGCGCGCGCCGCCAGGATGCTGCGTGAATTGACACCGGGGCTGGATTGGCGCGTGATGCAAAACGGCGCCTATCTGAGGCTGATGCCGTACAGTGTTTCGATTGAATAGCGGCGCGGTGGAACCGCGGCGGCCGCGCCATCGCGGCCGGCCGGTCATTCCGCGAAGGCAGCGGCGGATTTGATACCGCTTTGTTCGAGAGCGATCGCCATCTTCTCGAGGGCGGACTTGTGGATTTGTGAAACGCGGCTTTCGTTGATGCCGAGTTCGCCGCCGATTTCCTTCATCGTCATTTCGTTGCTGTAGTAAAGCAGAACGACCTTCTGGTAGCGTTCCGGCAGCACCTTCATGGCTTGAGAAAGGGCCGAGCGCATCTGTTCACGGACGCACATGACGTCGGGCTGTGTATCCGGACTGCCAGGGAAATCGGGGGGCGGAAGATCGTCACCTTCCTGTACGCGGGTGGAAGCGGAGATGAGTCCGACGTTCCGAAGGTCGACCATCATGGTGCGCCAGCGTTCTTCTTTGACGCCCATCTTCTCGGCTACTTCCGCTTCCGTTGGGTTGCGCTGCAGCGTGGCGGCGAGATCGCGCGTGGCCGCTTCCACTTGTTTGTGGCGGCGCCGTAGATCGCGGGATGCCCAGTCGAGCTGCCGGAGGCTGTCGAGAATGGCGCCCTTGATACGGTGCTTCGCGTAGGCGGAGAAGGCGACCTGCTTGTCAGGATCGAACTTGGTTACCGCGTCGAACAATCCGAGGATGCCAGCGTGGACAAGGTCATCGAGATCGACATGGACGGGGAGGTTCTCGTGAACTCTGACGGCGATGGCTTTCACCAACGGAAGATGCTCTAAGATCACTCGATCGCGGGTAGTATTAGGAACCGGTTGAGGTTCCACCTGCCTTGGTGCGGCCACGACGGTGGCTCCACGGCGGGAACTGATTCTCGGTGTTGTGCTGACCCTAACGGCAGCGGCACGAGTCGCGGGCATACTAATCCTCCAGAATTATTGGACCGGCTGAACAGCGGCCTAGCGAACACTGGTCGAATTCGAGGCCAAACTGCGACTCAGGTAAAACCTGATGTCCTTCCTAGTGCAAATGGGAGACCATCTCTGGTGATCGTTCCCAAGCCGATGCCAAGCGGCCGAGCAAGGAAGGCTCTTCAAGGCCCTTGAAATGTCTTGATGTTATTGCCAGTTAAAGCTTTAGGCGGTTGCCATCAAGCCCCCACGCCTTCGGTCAGGTTGTTTCCCTGGGAACTTTGCTGCTGGTATGGCGCCCTCCGGCCACCATACTCTCGTCCCGCCTTGAAACTCCCCCGTTCCGATTCGACGTGCCATTTTGGAACCGATGTTCCAAAATGGGACTTTACCCAAGACACTGTCCCTACTCAATTAGTCTCTTCGGTTGATTAGATCAGATCCTTAGAAAGATGTAAGTCGGAAGAAGACCTTAAGCCCCCCCGTACTGATTACCTGAATTCCTTACGGCTTACTGCGGGGATGGCGCGTCAGGGCAACGTTTCTTTCTTGTAGGCGATCCAGCTCTTCACTCCTAAACCCGCCAGGAATATCAAGATAACCATACGGGTTTCGCCCCTAAGTAGAAACGTGGAGGCGAGGGCGAGAGCGCCAAATGAAGCAAGCGCAATGTAGAGGCGGGACCTGGTCATCGGGTGGGCATGTTGTATTGGAAAGTGAACTGAAGACGCACTAGCTGGCCCTGGAATTCTACCGGGAGGGGGGGGAAGGGGTTGGAGGCACTAATTCCAGCCACGGCGGCACGGTCGAGCGCGTCGGCTCCCGAGGGCGAGGCGATGACGAGCTTGGGCACGCTGCCATCTCGCGAGATAGCGAACTGAATGAGTACCCGGCCGCGGCGGCCCATGCGGGCGCTTTCAGGCATCACGGCCTGCCAGTTGCGTTTGACGGTGGCGAGGATGCGGATGAGGTAGGGCTTGAAGTCGATTCCCATGGGATCGCTCAGGAGTTCGAGTGAGCTGAGGTTCTTGGGAGGTCCGGTGGGCTGGCCGAGCGACGGAGCGACGCCACCGATGCCTTCACCAAGGTCGCCGACTGTGACGCCACCGCTACCGCGTCCGCGGGCGACGGCGCGGGTAGCCTCGTCGACGGTGTTCTTGGGTGGAGCGGGGATGCGGGCGGCGCTGGCGCTGCCTCCGGAGCGTGTGCCGGTAGCGCCCCCGACGTTTTCAAAGGCCAGCTTCGGTGGGTCCTGCGCGGGGGGACGCTCGGCGGGCTGGATTTGCGGCGGTGTGGTGGGCGAGCCGACGCCGGGCGGCAGATTCTTGGCGACTTCGAACGGTTCCGGATTGCGGATATCGATCTTGGGCGCTTCGATCGGCTTCGGCTGCGCGGCGGGCGCGGGTCCGGGCGTCGGAATGCGAATCGTGGGTGGGGCGGGGACGCTCATGCGCGCCGGTTGCGGCTTGGGGACGGGCGG
>DASRHX010001156.1:0-2683 GCA_035650295.1 Bryobacteraceae bacterium
GGCGGTGATGGCCGGCGAGCGGATCTTTGTTTCCGCATGCCTGGGCCGCGATCTCGATGGCAAGATCCCCGCCGACCCGGGCGCTCAGGTCCAGACAGCCTTCGATCACATGAAGAATATTCTGGCCGAGGCGAAGCTGGACTTCCGCCACATGGTCTTCATCAACCCGTACCAGACCGACACAGTCCAGTCGGTGATGAACAAGATCTACGCACAGCACTTCGAGTTCGGCAACACGCCGGCGCGAGCCACGATTCGCGCCACCAGCCTGCCGTATGGGGCCAATATTGCGCTCACCGGCGTTGGGATCAGTGATCTGTCGAAGCGGCGAGCCATCAAGCCAAAGAACATGGCGCCGAGCGCCACCGCCAGCCCGTGTGTTTTCGCGGACGACACGTTCTATTGTTCGGCCAAGTCGGCCTTCATTCCTCCGAACGAGGGCATCTACATTCCGACTGTCGAAGGACAGGTCGTGATGTCGATGCGAAGCCAGCTCGACAGCCTTGATGAGGCGGATCTCAAGGCTTCCGATATCGTTTCGATGACACTATACCTGGACAACGTAAGCGATCTTCCGAAGGCGAGCGGTGTCCTCGGCCGTTACTTTCCTTCGAAGTCAGTAACGGGCTCTACTGTCTCGCAGACCGCGCCTCGCGAGCAAGGCGGCCAAGCGCAGCCGGATGGCAGGGCGCGCTTCCCGAGTCTGGAACAGTTTTCCATAATTGCGGTGAAGTGACCGGTAGCTGTATTATTGCTCCGGAGGCACGCCATGCCCGAAAAGCAGCCGGAAGTCAGGAAGGTCGTTGAAAAGGTCGAAGAAGAAGCGTCCGCCGGAACGACGCGGCGGGACTTGTTCCACATCGGTAACGTGCTTGCGCTGCCCGTTCTGCTGGGCGGCGCTCAATCAGCCAAGGCGATGGGTCCGTTGCGGCCCGGTCCCGAAATCTACCAGTCGATCGGCGTGGAACCGGTCATCAACTGCCGCGGCACTTTCACGATCATCGGCGCTTCGGTGGAACTGCCTGAAGTTCGCGCGGCAATGGACGCTGCCGCGAAGCACTACGTGCAGTTAGACGAGCTCGCGGACGCCGTCGGGCGGCGGCTGGCGGAGTTGACAGGGGCGGAATGGGGCATGGTGTCGGCGGGATGCGCCGCAGGGTTGAAGCACGTAACAGCGGCGTGCGTGGCCGGCGGCAACCCGGAAAAACTCCTCCGCATTCCCGACCTGACCGGAATGGACAAGACCGAAGTGGTGATTCCCCGGTCGTCCCGCAACGCATATGATCATGCAGTCCGGAACATCGGCGTCAGACTAATCGTAGTGAATACCGCAGAGGAATTGGAAAAAGCGCTTAGTTCGCGGACTGCGATGATCTATCTGACGGCCGGGGGGCCCGCTGTGTCCGGGCCGCTTTCGCTGGAGGCGGTCGCCAAGGTGGCAAAGCCCTGGGACATTCCGATCCTGGTGGACGCAGCCGCGGAGGTTCTCACGATTCCGAGCGTCCATTTGCAGCGCGGCGCAACGGTGGTGGCCTACAGCGGAGGTAAGGCCATCTGTGGGCCGCAGTGCGCCGGGCTGCTGCTGGGCCGTAAGGACATCTTGATGTCGGCGTGGCAGGCCAGTTCGCCGCATCACGGGCCGGGCCGTGACAACAAGGTCGGCCGCGAGGAAACCTTGGGCATGGTAGCCGCCGTCGAGGCGTGGGTGAAGCGCGATCACAAAGCAGAATGGAACAAGTGGCTCTCCTACCTCGACACCATTTCGAAACGGCTTTCGCAGATCAGTGGCGTGAGCACCGCCGTGCGCGAGCCCACAGGGCTTTCCAACCGCAGCCCTTCGCTGAGTGTTTGGTGGGATCCGGAAAGACTGCACATCACCGGTGAGGAAGTGGCGGAAATAGTGGCCCGGAGTAAGCCGAGAATCGCGCTTGGCGCGGGTGGCGGAGGAGGGGGCCGCGGCAACAACGCGCCGCCGCCGCCGGATCAAACTTCGATCAGCATCACCGCCTGGATGATGCGCCCCGGCGATGACAAAGTCGTGGCGGACCGGCTTTTTGCGGTGCTGGGTCAGAGGCGCGAGCCCAAACCGCCCCTCGCCTCGCCTTCGGGCAATATCAGCGGCCGGTGGGACGTCAACGTCGAATTTTTCAGCAGCAAGAGTCAGCACTCGCTGATCCTCGAGCAGGACGGCAATCGTCTGCACGGCGTCCACAAGGGAGACTTCTCTGTGCGGGACGTCTTCGGCACGATCGAAGGGAACAGCGTGAAGCTCCAAAGCAACGATCGCATGCCTGGAGATTCCATTACATTTACCTTCGCCGGAACCATTTCCGGCGATACCATCTCAGGGCCGATCTACATGGGCGAGTATCTCAACGCCAAGTTCACCGCCCAGCGGCATTCGTATCCAGCGATTCGTGGACGGGTCTTGATTCCAGGCGGACCGCCGCTGGCAAATTAAGCCGCATCGCCAATGGTCGTTTCTTGGTGAATCTGTCGGCCGTTTGAAGTAGTCTATGCCTTTATGAACCGGGGTAGATTCCACAAAGCGGGCGTCCGCCGGCGTGCCGCTACGGGCGCAATCACCCGGGAGGAACCGCTTCTCATTACATCCGGGAAGCGAATTGTCGCGAAAACCGAGTGCCCAGCATAGGATCCCGGCTGAGGAAGCGCAAGGCCGTCA
>DASRHX010001157.1:0-6856 GCA_035650295.1 Bryobacteraceae bacterium
GCCACGGTTCCGAACGGGCCCTCGGCGGCGACCGGAGACGATCCTTCCGGAGCCGCCACCCAGCCGATCGGGGTTAAGACAGACGGTGATGCCTCGCCCTTCACTCAGATTTTCGGACCGGCTCCGACACCCCCGGTAGACCCGATGCAATCGGCGTCCGAGTCCAAGCCTCCGCTTGGCATAGACGCTTCCCAGTTGAATACGCCGACGCCCATGCCGCCGCCCAAGGAGAAGGAGGCGCAGCGTCCTCCTTCAGGTGCGCAGCCACTAGTAATCCCACTCCAAGGGGGCAAGCCTGCTCCTCCCGGAAAGCAAAGTCCTGGCGCCGCTCCCACGCCGGCCGTAATTCCCGCCGCCGGTGCGCATGGACAGCCGCCTAACACGATCGACGTGAAGCCCGCCGCGGTCACGGCTCGTCCAGCTCCTCCCAAGCAGGGCAAATCGATCGGCTGGATCCTCACCCGCGTGGGTATTCCGCTGATGCTGTTCTTTGCCATGGCGCTGACAGCCGCCTACTTTGGTTACCGCTACTTCTTTGGCGCGGCCGGCACGGAGAGCGCCAAACAGGAATCGTCTGCCACGCAACTGATGACGTTGACCAGTTCCGAATCCGGGGCTCAAATCTTTGTTGATGGGGAACCATGTGGCGCGGGCGAATGCAAGGTCCCGCTCAAACTGGGCAGCCATCGCATCGAAGCGCGGCTCCCCGGTTATCGCACCGCGATGCGTGAAGTCGAAGTCTCCGCCGGGGCGTCCGATCCGATTCGCCTGGAACTTGCGGCGCTGCCGCCTTTCGTTCAATTGGGCGCCGATACGCAGGAAGGAAAAGTGACGCTCAACGGCAAGGCCCTGGGCGTAATGCAGGGCACGATGGATTTGAACGACCTACAGCGGGGCGAAAACCAGCTCGAATTTGTGAGCGGCGCCTTCCGGGCGACAATGCGCTTTGAAGCTACACCCGCTGTCGCTCCGAGGCTGCTTGGCCCGGTGAAGACGCAAGGATTGAAATCGGTGATCATCACCGGGGTTGGCTCGACCGCTTTCCTGTACTCGACGGTCGATACCGCGCAGGTCTCCGTCGACGGCTCGCCCATCGGTGCGGTGAACCCGGAGGGCCTTGAGTTGAAACTCAACCCCGGTCCGCACGAAATCGTCGTCACCCCGGCTCAAGGCAGTCCCTATAAGATCTCCTACGAAGCATCAACGTCACCGGTGCTGTTGGCGCGTCTGTTCTCGGATTCGAACCTCGGCAGCCTACGTATCAACACGGGTGAGGACAACGTAACCGTATTGGTCGATGGCACCAAGTACCGTCGTCCCACGCAGCGCGGCCGCCTATTGATCTATCTTTCGCCGAAGCGCTACACCATCAAGGTAGAAAAAGAAGGCTTCCTCGCCGAGCCGCCCGAGTCGTCTATTGAAATAAAACGTGGAGAAGAAGCCCGCGCCGATTTCCGCATGACTGCCGCTCCGCAGAAAGCGGTCCTTTCGTTGCGCAACGCCTCGCCGGGCGCCGAAGTATTCCTCGATAACAGATCGCTCGGCAGTGTGAAACCCGACGGCACTTTCTCGGTTGGAGGTCTCGATCCGGGACGCCACTCGATTGCTGTTCGCCGCGAACGTTTCCGCCCCTTCCAAACCACGGTCGAATTAGCCCCAGGCCGCACTGTGGAGCTAGACGCTCCCATGGAAGCGGCCACCGGCTCGCTAAAGATTGAGGTCACTCCCGCTGATGCGCGCGTGATGATCAAGCACGAAAACGAAGCCGAGCGGCCCGCTACCGAACCCACGCTCCAACTGCCCGAAGGCAACTATACGGTTTCGGCTTCGGCCCGCGGCTTTACCTCCGCTTCGCAGACGGTTCGCGTGCAAGGCGGCCGCTCGGTGACGGCCACGCTTGCCCTTGCCCGGGACAGTCAGCCCCCACAGAAGAAGGGTGGTGTCCCATCTACCGCGTTCACGTTGAGCGACTGGACCGCCGCCGGCGGCTGGGAAGCACGCGACAAGGTTTTCGTCCGCAAGGGCGGCGATTACTTTCTTGCTCCGGCGCGTCCCCGGCCCGGCGTCTATACCTTTTCAGTGGTGAGCCTTCGTGGGCGCCGCATTCACTGGCTGATCGATTACCGCGATCAACGTAACCACGTTTTCTACCAGGTGGACGACGACGACCTCGAACGGATCGAAGTCGTCAACGGCAAGAAAACCACTATTTCCAAAACGCCGCACAAGTCCAACAAGAAGCTCTATATGTCCTTCCTGGTGACAGTAACGCCGAATTCCATTTCCACCAGCATCCTTCGTGCCGGCTCCTGGATTCCACTCGAAAGCGGTGCTCGCAATGACGCGGGCGCCGGACAGTTCGGCTTCTACGTTCCCGGCCGCGACGAGATCGCCGTAAGCGACTTCAAGTTCCAGCCGAACTGAAGCGGGCAAAGCCCTGATACAATCGTGGCGCTATGACCACCCGCCGCACCTTCTTATCCGCCTCAACCGTCGCTGGCCCGGCTTTGTCTCTTGCCTCTTCCGCGCTACAGGCCGCCGCGGCCAAGCATGGCTTCGTTCTCGGCGTGGCCTCTTACTCGCTGCGTAAGTTTCCTCGCGCGAAAGCCATCGAGATGATCAAAGCGTGCAACGCTCCCTATGTTTCGGTTAAGAGTTTCCACCTCGACTACAAAGCCACCCCGGAAGAGTTCGCCCTGGCCAAGAAGGAATTCAAGTCCGCCGGCCTCACCGTTCTTTCCGGCGGCAACATCGACCTGAAGGGCGACGACGCCCAACTTCGCGCCATGTTCGAGTACGCCAAGGCTGCGGGCTTCCCCACCATCGTCTGCGCTCCTTCGCACAAGACCGTTGGCGCCGTCGAAAAGCTGGTAAAGGAATACAACATCAAAGCTGCCATTCATAATCACGGCCCCGAGGACAAGGAATTCCCCACCCCGCAGTCGGTTCTGGACGCCGTGAAGGGCATGGACCCGCGCATGGGTCTTTGCGTCGACATCGGCCACACATCCCGCACCGGTGCCGACATTGTGGAATCGATCGCCAACGCTGGACCTCGCCTGTTCGACATGCACTTCAAGGATCTAGCCGACCCAATGAACAAGGATTCGCAAGTCGCCGTGGGCGAAGGTAAGCTGCCAATCAAAGCCATCTTTACCCAGTTGAAGAAACAAGGCTACAATCGCGGCTGCATGTTGGAATACGAGATCAAGGCCGACGACCCGCTGCCTGGCATGGTGAAGTCGCTCGACTACATGCGCTCCGTGCTCTCCAACCTCTAGCACCCACAAGTGATACTGATGTTTGTGCAACGGTTCCCGGATCCGTTGCACAACTCCATTTCTGCTTCCTTTAGGGCCGAAACTTCGTACTTTCATGCGAGGTTCCAGCCATGCGACTTTTCCTTTTTCTCTCATGCGTGGTTTTCCCGGCTCTCCTATGCGCGGCTCCCAGTGCGGAGGACGAGCCAGGCGTTGCCGTTCAGCAGTCCATAGAAGCCGAAAAGCTGCTTGATCAGTCGCGGTTTGAGGCGGCGATTCGGGTTTATGCTAGTGCCATTCCTTCCCTCACCGCGACCTTCGGCGAGGCCCACGTTCGCACTCTCATCGCCATAAATAACTACGCCGCCGCACTCCTGCAGATAAACCAAGGAGGCGAAGCCGAAACGATCCTTCGTGACGCCCTCGACCGCCGCCAACGCGCTGGGCTCGGCGAAGACGACAACCTTGCTACGACCTGGACCAACCTGGGCGACGCCCTTCTGATGACGGGACGGACAACCGCCTCCATTGTCATGCACGAGCGCTCACTCGCCCTCAGGCAGCGGCTTCATCCCGATGGCCACCCGGAGATCGCATCCAGCATGACCAGCCTCGGCGAAGCCTTACGTCAGTCCGGTGAGCTCACGCGCGCCCGCTCGATGTTCGAACGGGCTGTTGAGCTTTGGGCCGCCCCCGCTCGGGGACGCAAGGGCGCGGCTGCTGTTCCGCTAATGCCCGGCTACGCCCGTGCCAAAAACTCCCTAGGGTTGTTACATGATGCCAGGGAGGACCGCAAACAGGCCGAAGAGTCCTACTTACAGGCGCTTCAGGTGACCCTCCAAGCCTATGGTTCCATACACCAATTCACCGCTACGCTCCACCATAACCTTGCCGGCCACTACTCCCAATACAGTGATTGGAAACGCGCCGATGACCACTGCCGCAAGGCGCTCACCGTTTATGAGCTACGGCCGGGGTTCCACAATCGCCAATTTGCCCAGGCATTGCAATTACACGCTACGATCCTCGAGCGCTTGCGCGGCCGCAAGCAGGAAGCCCGGGCCCAGCGTAAGCGCGCCGACGCGATTATGACTTTGCGATAACGCCTATACTGGCCCAATGCGGTCCATCGCTCTGCTTCTTATTGCGGCGCTACAAGTCTTTGCAATCCACTCCCCGACAATCGATGACTTGCTCAATCTGAAGAGCGCTTCTTCGCCTCGCGTCTCACCGGACGGCACTCGGGTTGTCTACTCGGTCAACTCCACCGATTGGAAGCAGGACGACTTCATTAGCCAGTTGTGGATTGCCATCCCCGCTGCCGGCCGCACCTTCCAACTCACTCGCGGCGAAAAGGCGGCCTCGCAGGCGCAGTGGTCGCCCGATGGCGCCTGGCTCACTTTCGTCACGCAACGCTCTGGCGGCAAGTCTCAGATCTATGCCATCGCCACGCAGGGCGGGGAAGCCGTGCAACTGACCAAGTCTGAAAACGGTGTGAACTCCTACAAGTGGTCGCGCGACGGGAAGTTCATCGCCTACACCACTTCCGATGAGGACGAGAAGGCGGATAAGAGACGCAAAGAGCACCTGGGGCCGTTTGAAGTCGTCCGCCGGGAGTACAAGTATTCACAACTGTGGACCTTCGATGTTGCGCAAGCCCTCGAGTCGCCTGTCACTGGCATACAGCGCACCAAGGGGCGCGACCTCACCGTTCGTTCTTTCAACTGGTCGCCCGATGGCGCACGCATCGTCTTCGACGCTACCGTCAATCCGGACCTGATCCAAATCGGCACCGCGGACATTTACGTATTTACCCTCTCCGATGGCAGCATAACGAAACTGGTCTCGCAGCCCGGTCCCGATACTTCGCCTGTGTGGTCACCAGACGGCTCGCAAATTGCCTTCCAAAGCGCAATGGGAGACACGCGATTCTTTCATTCCAATGGCCGCATTGCCGTCGTCAACTCGTCCGGCGGCAAGCCGCGTTCGCTCACCGATGCCTTCGATGAAGATCCGGGCTTGTTAGCGTGGGTTCCCTCCGGCATCCATTTCCAGGCGCTTCAGAAGACCTCTTCTCACCTCTTCCGGCTCGACCCCGCCACCTCGCGTGTTACGCGCCTCACCGCTCCGGCCACGCTTATTGCCAACGGTTTCGATCTCACCAGCGACGGCAGGTTCATGTCCTATGCCGCAATTGGCCCGCGCAGCTTGAGCGAAATCTACTTCTCCCCCGTCGAATCGTTTGCCCCTGTGAAGCTCACCGCATGGACGGCGCAAACGAAGGACTACCTCCTCGCCACTCGCGAAGTCATCAGTTGGAAGAGTCAGGATGGAACCGTCATCGAAGGCATTCTCATCAAGCCCTCCGGGTTCGACCCCGCTAAGAAGTATCCGCTGTTGTGCATCATCCACGGCGGACCCACGGGAATTGACTTCCCCTCCATGATCGACTCGCGTTACTACCCCGCCGACATCTGGGCGGCGCGCGGCGCCGTGCTGCTCAAGGTCAACTACCGTGGCAGCGCCGGCTATGGCCAGGCTTTCCGCCAACTCAACGTCCGCAACTTGGGTGTGGGCGACGCATGGGACGTGCTCTCCGGCGTCGATCATCTCGTCAAGCAGGGCTTCGTCGACGAAAAGAAAATCGGCTGCATGGGTTGGAGCCAAGGGGGCTACATCTCTGCGTTTCTTACCACCACGAGCCAGCGCTTCGCGGCCATCAGTGTCGGAGCGGGCATCTCTAACTGGGCCACCTACTACTACAACACCGACATCACACCCTTCACGCGGATGTACCTCAACGGCGATCCCTCAGCCGACCCAGACGTTTACCGTAAGACATCGCCCATGACCTATGTCCGCTCCGCCAAAACGCCCACCCTCATCCAACATGGCGAACTTGACCGGCGCGTCCCCACGCCCAACGGCTACGAACTTCGACAGGGTTTGGAAGATCAGGGCGTCCCCGTCGAGATGGTTATTTACAAAGGCTTCGGCCACGGCATCTCAAAGCCAAAGTCCATGCGCGCCGTGATGGAACACAACCTTAGCTGGTTCAATCACTACCTCTTTGGCGACTCGCTGCCAGATTTCGCGAAGCCGAATGTGCCCGAGCCGGAGAAGGCATCCGAGGAGAAGTAAGCGCTACACTATCTGGCATGTTTCGCTCGCGTTGCCTGCTCGCCTTAGCTCTTCCAGTCCTTGCTTCCGCGGATTCGCTCGACAAGCCGGAGAAGCTGACCATCCATACTTGGGTCCGCGAAGACATTTTCGCCGGATGGATTGCCCGCGACGCCAACGCACTGGCTCGTGGCGCTGCCAAGCTCGAACGCTTCCTCGCCGCGAACCCGACCAACGAAAACGCTCTCGCCTGGAAATACTTGATCGAGATATACGACATGCGCCGCGCACAGGAAGCCAAAGATACGGCCGCCTATGACCGCGCCATGGCTGCCGCAGCGAAAGTGCGCTCCTCCATCTGGGATGGCCGCAGCCCGCAAGCGGGACCGCATATCATTGTCGGCAGCATGCTCGTCTCCGGCGCCTACTGGGCCCGCGAATCGGACAAAGCCTGGATGTATCGCGATGGCCGAGAA
>DASRHX010001158.1:0-3165 GCA_035650295.1 Bryobacteraceae bacterium
CGCCACGCGCGAAAGAGTGGGAATGCCGGCCAAAAGTGATGGGTCGCCCTGGATAAAGTTGAAAAAATCCTGCGTGGAGACGCCGAACAGAGCTGTATATGCCTTGTTCTGCGCCATCTCAATGCAAAGGATCGGGGCTCCATCCATCCGACCGAATGCCTTGAGATTGCCGCCGTCATCGAGAATTGCTACGTTCTCGGCCACGCCAAGTTGTCTGGCTTTCGCCATCGCTTCATCCACCATTTTCTGCGCTAGCTCGGAAGAGATGCTGTGTTTCGTCACAACGTTGGCTACGGTGGGAGTTTTCAATTGTGTTTTCATTTTAGTTTTTCACAGTTTGTTGTCTCGGTATCTGGAGACAATTAAAGCTGCGATTTAGGCGTTCATGCCGCCATCGACCGTCAAGTTCGATCCCGTGATATAGGACGCATCCGGACTGGCGACGAATGCCACCATCGCGGCGATATCGTTGACATGTCCATAGCGGTTGAGTGCGGTCGCGGCCTTTTGCGGCACCGCCCAATCACCCGTGGCGGGGTTCAATTCCGTGTCGATCGGACCCGGTTGCACGTTGTTGACCGTGATGCCCCGGCTCCCGATTTCTCGGGCCAGCGCCTGAGTAAACATCTTGACGGCTCCCTTCGTGCCCGCGTAGGGCACAAGCCCGGGCGCCGCGACACGCTCACCTACGGCAGATCCGATCGAAATGATGCGACCACCTTCGCGCATGTGCTTCAGCGCCGCCTGCGTCGCGACAAATACGCCGCGAATGTTGATGTCGATCACGCGATCCATCTCTTCCAGGGTCGCCTCCTCGAACGGTTTCGGAATGGCCGTGCCGGCACTGTTCACCAGGACATCCAGTCGGCCGAAGTGCGCGACGGCCTTTTCGACTGCGGCCTTGACGGCGTCCGCATCGGCGGCATCTGCCTGGATCGCGATTGCCTTTCCGCCGCCGCGTTCAATCTCCTTCACGACCGAAGCGGCCGCATCAGAGCCCTTGGCGTACGTGAACGCCACGCTTGCCCCATCGCCTGCCAGCCGCTTGGTAATCGCTGCTCCAATTCCTCGCGAACCGCCAGTGACTATCGCGACCTTGCCCGCCAATTTTTGTCCATTGTTATTGTTCATGTGCTTTGTTCCTTTTTTTGTTCTTCGTTGTTTTCGTGGGCACGGGATTCACGCCTTTCCTCCGAAGCTGACGTAGTCATCGAGTTCAATAGCGTCGAACCATGTCTTGATGTCTTCGCGGGTCTTGCTGTGTTGGCCGACGTATTCGGCAAACCCGGTGAGAGTTTCACCATCGCTGTCGGGACCCCGCCTTTCCATATAAGCGGACCAAGCTTCGATCTCCCACGGCGCTCGCGGGATCTTGCAATGAGCTTGAACCCAGCCGAGGATTTCCCCGTCGCCTTTTCCTTTAGCCAATTCCTTCAAGAGAGCTTTGGGATCGAAGCCGAGAAACCTGACAAGGTGCTGGTCCGTGCCGGAATTGTATTTGTATTCGCCATTCTTCCTGGCGAGCGTCGCCCTGCCCTTGTCGAGCATTCGGGGAAGGATGACCAAGCCGCCCAGGCGGACATGAAAACTGCGCGGCGGGCGTTGGGTTAAGTCGGTAGGTACAATTTTGGTATTCATAGGAGAGCTCATAATTTTCTTTCAGAAGGATTTTTCATGTCGTGACCTCACTGGCGCCAAATTTGAAGAGTATTTTTCCGTTTCGACTTGGTCTCAACGAATGCTCGAACGCTTCCTTGAACTGCTCGAGCGGATACACATGCTCGACTACGGCGGAGAGCGATCCATCAGCTACGAGGTCGCCCAGCTTCCGATAAATCTCCTGGACCTCTGTGCGGGGTGCGTTGCGTATCCAATTGATGAGCCAGAATCCATGCAAACTAAGGCCACGGTAGATAAGGTCTTTGGGGGAAACGGCTGGAAATTGCCCGCTCTGCAGGGCGTAAACAACAACCGAGCCGCCGGTCTTGAGCGCCTTGGCCAATTCCCCGACGGGAGCTCCGCCCACCGTATCGAGGACGAGGCTAAGCGTCTTCCCGTCGAGAGCCCTCTCGATGTCCTTTTGCAGGTCGTCGCCCTCGTGGACTACACGGTCGCCTCCAAACTGGCGGACTTGTTCGGCGGCCTCTTTCCGGCGGACGACGTTCAGCGTTTTGACTCCTGCGAGCTTCGCCAGCTTAATGACGTACTGTCCCATGGCTGAATTGGCCGCCGTTTGACCGATCCAGTCACCGGGCATCAGAGACACATATCGGTTGAGCAAGAGATAGGCGGTAGCTGGATTAATTCCAATCATCGAGACTTGCAGGGGATCCGCCTCGTCGCTCACCGACACGATGTTGCGCACCGGGACGACAACCTCGTCCGCCCACGTCCCTTGCTCGTAAGTCGGCAGAATCAGGACTCGCTTACCCTGCAAAGCACGGTCAACCTTCGAGCCCGTTTGCGTGACTCGGCCAACACCCTCCGCACCGACCGGGGATGGGAAGGCCGGCTGGATGCCGTACATCCCACGGACGAGCACAAAGTCCGATGGATTGAGCGGGGCCGCTTCCATCGAGATGAGAACATCCTCCTGGCCAAGAGCCGATTCGGCGACCGTGTTGAGTTCAATAACATCCGAAGGTTCGCCGTGAGCTAATAGCTGCAATTGCCGCATAAAAAGCCTTTCATATTATTTTGGTAACTGAGGTTTGCCGGTTCCTGGTCGCCGACGCTTTTTGGACCATCGTGGCGGCATACTCGATGCCTTGGCCATACGCCCCGCAGTGTTCCTTCGCGACTTCGATCACTTCTTCGAAGTGTTCCTTGCGCGCCCAATCGCGTTGGAATTCCAGCAACACCTGGAAGGCGGTAAGCGACACGGCGCCGGCTTGCTCAATGCGGCGAATCGCCGCGTCGTGCGCCACCTTGCTCGTGCCGCCCGAAGCGTCCTCGACGGCATAAACGCCATAGCCTTCCTCCAACATCTGCAACGCCGGAAAGGCCAGACACGTTTCGCTCCAGAGTGCGGCGATCAGGAAGTTGTTCCGTGCGGTACTCTTTACGGCGGCGACCAGTTCCTTGTTTTCCCACGAGTTTAGATTCGAGCGCTCAATCGGCGTCTGGTTGGGGAACAGGTCGAGGAGTTGCGGGGTAATATTGCCG
>DASRHX010001159.1:0-2365 GCA_035650295.1 Bryobacteraceae bacterium
CTTCTCCAAGCCCGCCTGCAATTGGGGATCGCGCTGTGTCTGCGGCGTGATGTCGAAGCTCTCGTTTACACCCTTCAAGTGCAGCTTCACGTCGGCGAGCTTCGCAAGCGCACCAGGGGGCAACTTCACCGTCTGCTTAATCTTGCCTTGGCTGGAGAGCGAGTAGCCTTTCAACCTCCGTATGCCGGTGCGGTCCACGCCATCGAGCGGGTAACCACTCAACCCAGCCGCGCTCGCCAGCAGCAGCGCGAACGCCCATTTCACGGAACCACCGCCGCGTCCACCTTCACCATGCCTGCCGCCTTGCGGCCTTCGAGCTTCGTTAATTGCTGCAACACGGCGACCTCCTGGTAGAGAACCAGGGGCCGGATTTGGAACAACCGCAACATGCCTTTCTCAAATCCGAACTCGATGTCCCAGGGCAGCTCGCCCGCAACCGCCCCTTTCACTGGCGGGTACTTGCGCTGTACCTCGGCTACCATGGCTCGCAACTGCGCAACCTCGTCCGCGCTCAGCAACGCGTCGTCCTTCAAGGGGGGCAGGTTCACGAAACCACCGGTTGGCGAAACGACGCGCCGGTACGTTACGCGGGCTTGCTGCAACAGCTTCAACTTTCCCGCCGGCATCAGCAGCAGGCTCTCCGCCACGCCACCGTCCACCACCGCACTGGTGCCTTCGCTCACGTTGACGGTAATTTCGTCGCGGGCGCCGCTTTCCAAATTCACGGTCGCGATTACGCCACTTTTGTCCGATGGCACGGACCGCATTACGATCACGGACGGATAGACGCGCTCGCTTCCCTTCAGTGCCCGGTTCCGCCACTCGAAGGCGCGGTCCGAGTACGGCGACGCCCATACCTCGCGCACTGCCTCCAGGATGTTCTGAATGCCGACGACGTTCGGAATCGTCTTGTTCAAACCTGCGCCGGTGAACTCCGGCAGATCCTCGGCGTTGGTGTCGCTGCGCACAAAGGCGCCATAACTGCCATCGCGTCCCAGCAGCCGCTCCAGTTCCGTGCGTAGATCGCGCTCCAGCTCCGGTAACAGGGGCATCGTCTGAATCGTCTTGCGCCAGGCCGCCAGCCGCGGCTGCATGAACCGGTTGATGCTTTCGGCCGGAGCGCCTCGATCGCGCATCTTCTCAACCTCGCCGAATGTCTCTTCGATCTGGGCCCGCAACGTCTTCCCGCTGTTATCCAATACGCGGTCGATGTGCGCGTAGTAGATGCCGAATGGAATCACCATCCCGGGCGCGACCTCTTTGGGGAAGTAACTCGCCAACTCGCCGAGATTCGCCGCCTTCGGACCCACCAGAGCGCCGGAATCGGTCGCCCGCAACGAGGAGAGCTGGAGCAGTTTCCGGTTCGCCAGATTGAGACGGGACGTGTCCAGTTGAATGCGCGCACGCTGCGTCGTTGCAGGTTGATCCAGCCACAACCTTCTCTCCTCGGCGTTCAATGACGAAGTTTCTCGCAGCACAACCACATTGCGCGGCGTTACCGCATAGAACACTTCCTTCTCGTTGTGCTTTTCCAATTCGTCCAGCAGCGACGACGGAACGGTCGCATTGGGTATTCCAAGATTCGCCGCAAGGATTTGGGTATGGGAAAGCGCATTGCCGCTATCGAGCGTCAGAATTCCCGCTACCGGCTTCAAGTCCGACACCGTTTCCGGCAGCACGTACACGCCCTTCGGGTCGAGATTGCCGCCCGCATCGAGCGGATCGCGAATAATGCGCAGCTTGCCCACCGCGACTCCGGGATTCAAACCCGCGACACCAGCCGCCACGCTCTTGCCGAATACGGCGTGCACAATGCCCGCGGCCATGTTTCCGTCACGCACCAACGCGTCGAGCGATGCCGTCATCGGCAGTGCCATCGAACTCCGTAAAAGGTGATCGACAATCGTCACGGCTACCGGCTCTACCGCCCCCCAGTGCCGTCCGACGGGCCCGAAGTCGCGTGCCACGGTCGCTCGCGACCACTCCGCCGCCCGCGCCAGGTATTGCACCATTCGCCGCCAGGCCTCCGGATCCCACTCCGTTCGTGATACCGCATCGCCCAACTCGGCATGCAGCGCGTCGTACTGGCGTATCGACAGCAACCCGGCTCCCGCAGCCATCGCAAACCACTGCCGTTGTAGCGCGAGCATTTCCCGCCGCGTCCGTGCCTGTGGCTTTTTCATGGCGAAGGCATGATCCAGGATCGCCGAGTTCCAATCCAGCAAAGTCAGATTCTTCGCGCCTTCCTTGGATTGCTCGACGAATTTCCGAACGTCGAGAGTTGCGGCGGCGGCTTCGCGTAGCCACGAGTCGGTACCACGTGATTCACCCAGAATGCGAGCACGGTCGCGAAATTCCGGAGGCA
>DASRHX010001160.1:0-5274 GCA_035650295.1 Bryobacteraceae bacterium
ATCCGTTACACCGCTGGACGGTACAGGTTGGATCACCGCCGCGCCGGCTTCGGGCTCCGCCACTCCAGATGCGCCCGGCGTGGTTCGGTTGGAGATGAATACGGCGGCTCTGGATCCCGGTGTTCACCGTGCTCGCTTGACGCTCACCAGCTCTTCCACAAACCAAACCTTGCAGGTGCCTGTGACGCTCGGCGTGAGCAGCGGACGCGATCTGATGGAGGTTTCGCATTCGGGGCTGACATTTACCGCGGTGAGTGGTGGCCCCGCGCCATTCCCGCAGAATTTGACGATTCAATCCTCCGGCGCGGGAGGATTCAGTTGGGACGCCGCGGCGATTGTAGAAGGGACAACGGTATCGTGGCTCGCGCTCACGCAATCGGCGGGCAGCGTGACGGCTGGCAATCCGTCCACCATTAGTGTTCGCGCAAACACGGGCGGGCTAGCCGCCGGACAATACTTTGGCGAGGTACGGTTGCGCGCCTCGGGCATCGAAAACTCGCCGCGCACCGTCCTGGTTGCCTTGCGCGTGCTGCCCCCGGGAACGAATCCTGGCCTCACGCTGGCGCCGGGCGGGCTCACCTTCACGGCGCGCCAGGGAGAACTGAACGTGCCTTTGCAAACCATTCAGGTCTACAACCCGCTTCCCGCCGCGACGAGCTTTGAGTACTCGTTCCCGCCGGACAACCGGATCTTTACCGCCACGTCGCCCGACGGCAAGACGGCAACTTCAGGATCACCCGTTCGCATTCAAGTCACGGCCGACGTCGCGGGGCTCGGAGCGGGCATATACCGCTTCCCGTTGACAGTGTATGGTTCCAGTGACCCTCGCGTTCAATCCATCGACGTGGCTGTAGTGGTGCTGCCTAGCTCGGCAGCCGCCGTGCAAACGCCACCCGCGGAGATCCGCGGCAACTTCACGTGCACCACGGGCAGCGGCCTTGCCCTTGTCTCGCGAACGCTCGCCTCGGGATTCTCATTGCTCTCGGGACTCGCGGTGCCGCTGGACTTACAGATTACCGATCGTTCCGGGCAGCCTCTGCGCACGGGTTCCGTGAACATAGTGCCCTCGATTGAGGAGAGCCCCACGATCGCGCTGCAGCATTTGGGCAACGGACGTTGGACCGGGACGTGGACACCGAACGCGCCGGCGGGTGGTCCGGTGACTCTCAGCTATTTTGCCGAGGATGTCGACCGAGGCGTCAGCGGCTGCATGCAAGCGAGTGGCGTGATCGAGGCCAACGCAAGCGGTCCCTATTTGCCGCCGGACGGCGTCGTGAGTACGGCAAGCTTCGAGGCATACGAACCAGTTGCGCATGGCAGCCTGCTCGCAATCTTCGGATCGAAGCTGGCCGCGACTCCGGTCTCGGCCGGCTCGTTGCCGTTGCCGTTCCAATTAGGTGGCACGCGCGTTAGCTTAGGCGGCATCGACATGCCCATGTTTTATGCCGGCGAAACGAATGGCCTTTCGCAGGTGAACGCCCAAACGCCGTACAGTCTTCCCGGCGGTGTGAGTCTGCCGTTGGTGGTCCGCACCGCGAATGGCTGGGCGATGGCCGACGTTGTCGTGGCCGAGGCACAGCCTGGGATCTTCACGGCCAATCAGAGTGGGCGGGGGCAGGGGATCATCGTATTGGGCTCAAACCCAACTGTGTTGGCCACCTCGGCGAATCCAGCCGCGCGCGGCGAGGTCGTGGTGATCTATTGCAGCGGACTGGGGCGCACGCAACCGGGCGCGAATGCCGGTGAAGCCGCGCCCTCTTCACCCGCAGCCGCCGCGCTCGCTCCCGTGAGCGTGACGATTGGCGGGCGCCCCGCCACGGTGCAGTTTGCCGGGCTGACTCCGGGGTTGGTTGGGCTATATCAGATCAATGCCGTCGTTCCCGCCGATTCCGAAATAGGGAATGCGGTTCCCGTCGTCGTAACGGCGGGCGGCGCGGCGAGCGCGACGGTGACGATGGCGGTGAAGTAAAGGGCCGCGGCGGGCGAGGCTACTGAACCAGGAAATCTTTGAGTTTGTCGAAGAGCCCTTTGTCGTCGGGCTCGTTCTCGACAGGCAACGTTTCCAGTAGTTGCTCGAAGAGCTTGCGCTGATCGCGGGTTAGCTTGGTCGGTACCTTCACGTCAACGTGAACGAGCAGGTCGCCCCGGCCATTACCGCTGACTTTTGGAACACCGAGGCCCTTCAAGCGAATCTGTTGCCCGCTCTGAATGCCTTCGGGGACCTTCACGGATTGCAGTCCGTCGAACGTCAATAAATCGATCTGTGCCCCCAGTGTGGCCTGCGCCACATTGATCGGCAGCATGCAGTGCAAATCGCTCTCATGCCGCTCAAATACGTTGTGCGGCTTCACGCGGATGATGACGTAGAGATCGCCCGCGGGGCCTCCGTTGGCACCCGGCTGCCCCTCTTCGGCCAGACGCAGGCGGGTGCCCGTGTCAACGCCGGGCGGAATGTTCACGCGGAGTTTCCGTTCACTGCGAATGTAGCCTTCACCCTTGCAGGACTGGCAGGCCTTGCGAATCGTCTGGCCTCTACCCCCGCACTGCGCGCACGTGCGGCGGATCTGCAGAAACGCCT
This sequence comes from Bryobacteraceae bacterium, assembly GCA_035650295.1. Taxonomy (GTDB): domain Bacteria; phylum Acidobacteriota; class Terriglobia; order Bryobacterales; family Bryobacteraceae; genus JAFLBB01. The sequence goes on from DASRHX010001160.1 coordinate 2,579, forward strand.
GCTGGAAGAGCACCTCGCCCCGCCCGCGGCAGGTCGGACAAGTAACCAATCCGTCCGCCTCCGCACCTTTGCCTTGGCAGCGTGAGCAGGCATCGAGCCGCGGCACCTGAATTTCGATTGCCGAGCCGCGCATGGCGTCTTCGAAGTCGATGGTGAGATCGTATCGGACATCCTCCCCGCGCTGGGCGCGGTTCGAGTTGGCGCGTTTGCCGCCGCCCATGCCGAACAAGTCGCCAAATCCGAAGAAGTCGCCGAAAATGTCGTTGAATTCCGTGAAGACGTCGGGATTGACGTTTGTGCCGCCGGCTTGCAATCCATCGTGGCCGTAGCGGTCATACGCAGCACGGCGTTGTGGATCACTCAAAACGCTATAGGCTTCCGCGAGTTCCTTGAACTTCTCTTCGGCTGCTTTGTCACCGGGGTTGCGGTCCGGATGGTACTTAAGCGCAGCTTTCCTATACGCGCTCTTCAGAACCTGGTCGTCGGCAGTCCGCTCGACGCTGAGGACTTCGTAATAGTCGGCTTTGGTCACAGGCTCTTCCACTCCCTGTATGCGGACCGATTCCCGCTATTCACGCACAGCCACCTTCACCATCGCAGGGCGCAAGAGTCTGCCTTTGTACAGATAGCCCTTCTGGTACTCTTCCAAAATAGTCTCATCGGCGTGTTCGCTCGATTCAACCTTCTGCACGGCATGGTGTAAGTTAGGATCGAACTTTTGGCCTTCGGACTTTACGGGCGATACCCCCAAACGGGTGAATAACTCAACTGTTCGTTGGTAAATTAACTCCATTCCCTTGGCAAACTCCTTAGCCGGGCCGTCCTCGGTGGGTACCGATTTCATGCCGCGATCCAGGTCGTCCAGAATCGGAAGAAGGCTCTTCAGGGTCTCCATGGTGCCGGTTTCAAACACTTCGCCGCGTTCACGGTCCGAACGGCGCTTGAAGTTCTCAAAGTCGGCCTGCCGGCGCTGCAAGAGCTCCTGCAATTCCACTTTCTCGTTGACCAGCCGCTCGTAGTCCGCCGCGAGCGAGGGTTCCATGCCATCGGCCGGCACTTGCCCTTCGGCTGTGGAGTCGGCCGCTCCACCTCCGCCCGAAACGGGCTCGGAAGAGTCAATCGTTGCGTCAGATTTCTCCGTACTCATATGCGAAATAATGCTCAAATCTTAGTGTAGCTATTTGCGCCCGGAAAGAACACTGCCCGTGGTCCATGTCCAACTATTTCCTCGATTTGCAAAAAATCGAGAGGGCGTGACTCCCGCATGCCGTCACGCGTTTAGCTGGGCAGGCTCAGGTAAGCTTGGCCGACGTGGCGAACGGCTGCAAAGGCACGTTCATAGTCCATCCGCATCGGGCCGATGACCGCGAATTTACCCGTGACTCCGCCGGGCATGCGTAACGAGATGCCGATGAGCGAGAGCGGGCTAAGCGTCGGGTCTTCGTCGGCCATTCCAATCTGCACGACCACCTCACCTAACGGAGGTTCGAGGAACCGCTCGAGCAACTTAATGATGCGCTTCTTCTCCTCGAGCGTGCGGAACATCTCGCGCAGGCGTTCGCGGGTGAGCTGGAAATCGAAGCTCACCAGGTTGGCCGCGCCTTCCATGTGGAATTCCGGCGGGTGCGTTCCCTCGAGCAGCCCCTTGTCATAGAGCAAAATGAGCTTGCGAAGCAGGGCGTCGTAGGCGGCGCTGGCCTGGTCGAGCCGCTTGCGCAATTCGCAGCGAATGTCGGCCAGACGCCAACCGCTGAAGTTGACGTTCAGGTAGTTACGGATGGTTGTGAGTTCATCCTGGCTGACCGCTTCGTCCAAGGTCATCAACTGATCGTGGATCATCTTGTCCCGCGTCACGACGATCATGAGGACGCGTGTGCTGCCCATCAGGATCAATTCCACCTGGTCGAACACTTGGCTTGACGTGGGAATCGCGGCAGCGATGCCAAGGCCGTTGGAAAGCCCGGTGAGCATTCGCGAGCTGCGTTCGACGCGCTCTTCGACGGTGTGCGATTGGCTAAGCTCTTCGCGGATGCGGCCCACTTCATTCATCGCCGGGCGGCGGTTGGCGAGCGCGCGGACATAGAGAGCGTAGGCTTTTGTGGTGGGGACGCGGCCCGCTGAGGTGTGGGGCTGGTGCAGATAGCCTTGCTCGGCCAACTCGGCCATCACGTTGCGCACCGAGGCTGGACTCAAGTGATGGCGGCGCAGACGGGAAATATCCTGGGAAGCGACCGGCTCGCCACTGTCGATGTAGGCGCGCACGACCGAGTGTAGAATCTGTTCAGCACGGGCGGAAAGCACGGGTGCATCGCTCATTGTGGTCTGGCGGCGGTCCTTATTCAGTCATTGTAGGGGAGAGGTGGAGCGAGGGGCAAGCGGCGGGTCATCGTCACAGGGGCGAATCCGCCGGCCTCTGTATCGCTTGGCAAGAGCCGGGAGGGAACCGCTTCGGTATTTCCTTGTGGTTAGGGACTACGACTTGTGCGTAAGGATCGTTGCGGCGGAGAATCATGTGGCTTCCTTCTTGCCGGCGAAACTCGAATCCAGCTTTTCCGAGTGCTTTGCGGCACTCCTTTCCGGAAACAACGGGTCGGCGCCTCACACGGAGATCAGTAGTGCTTCGGAGCGTTCTTCGGGGACGGGAAGGCGGTCTTTCTCGAGAGCTCCAATGTAGCCGCGGATCGCCTCTTTAGCGT
>DASRHX010001161.1:0-4915 GCA_035650295.1 Bryobacteraceae bacterium
ACCCGATCTCCGCAAGGACTTCGACCCACCTCCAGTCGACCCCGCCGAAGCCGCCAACCGCCGCCACGGCCGCTTCACCCCCTTTCCCGAGCAATCCCCTCACACCTTCGAGCTCGTCTGGATCTCCGAACCCAGAAACAAAGACTTAGATCCCCACGCGCCTGGGCCGCGCACGCCGCGCGGTTAGCGTTTCCGTGTTGTTCTGTGTCCGTCTGTGGCTAAGGCTTCCGAAGACTCACCTTCTCTTTGTCCGGAAAGTCCCTCGGTATCTTTTGACTTACTTTTCCTGTCGCTGCCCACTCGGTCCCGCGCTGAAAAGTAACAATGAAGCCCACGCAACGCATCGCCTCCACATCGTGCCCAAGAATCGAATGGAAAACACGCCCCTTCCCATAGCTCACAGTCAGCAGCGCCGGCTCATTCTCGCCCGTGCCTCTGTTCGCCGGATCGCTCCACGCTGTCGCCAGCAAATGGACGTTCTGCGCTGGCCCGCGCAAGCTGTCGTAGAGCTCATCCTCATGATGCATCCATTCCGCCGGCAGGCCCTTTGTGATCGGATGCTGCGCATCGCGCGTGACGACCAGAAACGGAAGCCGTTTGCCATGGTTTCCCGCCTTGCCTGGCTTGGATTCCATCACCGTCTTGCCGTCGCGAAACCGAATCATCGGACCGTCCTTCTCCGTCCGTCCGCCCCATCCGCCAACGCCGATCATCTTGTTGTACTCGAGATCCATCGGAAATGCGTTGTCAGCGGCGTGATAACTCACATACCCTCCGCCTTTGGCCACATACTCGACGAGCTTCTTCCGCAGCGGTTCCGGCCAGGGATCGCCCGCGTAGTCCGAGTAATTCCCCACAATGACTTTGTACTTACTGAAGTCCGGGTTGTAAGTCGACCAATCGCCGCCTTTCGCTGGCGAAGTCGCCACGTCCACGGTGAACTTACCGGTCTCCTCCAGCAAACGCTTCAGGACTGGCGTCGTCTCCTGCCACTTATGGTTGTTCTGCCCGTCGACAATGAGGACCGGAATCGGTGCCGCCATCGTCAGCGACACCCCAAGCAAGCCAAGAACGATCCAGTTCATGGACGCATCATATCAGAGGATAATGTGGGACAGACCTCCCGGTCTGTGGTGCCGGTTCTACCGCTCAGCAAGCTTCAACTCACGCTCGACCTTACGCGTCGCGCGCAAACTGATCAGCCCGGCGATCTTCGAAAGCAAGTCCGGGACATTTTCCGGTTCAACGAGAACTGGTCTGGTCTCACCCTTCACCGGTTCCTGGCTGCTGTAGGTCTGAATGAAGGCAGTGGCGGGTTTGTAGTTCATCATCCGTGCATGAGCCAATACTTTGTACCCGGCTTCAGGCGACTCCATTTGTACGTCGCTCAAAACCAGCTCGTATTGGTGGGTGTCCATTTTGTCCACGGCTTCTGCGGCGCTCGCCGCTGCCTCAACGCGGTACCCACCCGCTTCCAAAATGGTTTGCAGGGTCAATCGTGCTGCCGGATCGTCGTCCACCAACAGCACCCGCGCCATCTCCAGAATTTGTGGGCGCAAGTAGTTGGCTGTCTTGGCCATATCTATTTTCAGTGTACTCGAAGTCACGTTTAAAACAAGTGGCCAATATACGTATTAGCTGTGTTAATCTTTGAAACTAACCCTCCCTAGTACCGTTTTCTAGCCACTGTCACCCCATCCCGGAGGGGACTGATCCACACATCTAAGTCCTTTCTGTTAAATATCTTGCGGTTGAATTCCACCACTCCGAAATCCTCTGGTAACTGGGGATCCAACACCCGCGCATGCCACAAAGTGTTGTCCGTAACAAATAGTCCCCCTAACCGCAGCCGGTCCGGAGCCTTTTCAAGCACCGCAGGGTAGCCATCTTTGTCTACGTCATTGAAAATGAAGTCAAATTCACCTCTTGTCGACGCCAAAGCGCCCAAAGCGTCCCCAACATGGACCGTAATCCGGTCCTCGACCCCTGCCCGCCGGAAATACCCCCGCGCCCGCTCTGCATTCTCGGCGCTTCCGTCCGAATAATGCACTTCCGCGCCATCGCCCGCTGCCCGCGCCAGCCAGATGGTCGAGTACCCGATGGCTGATCCCAGCTCGAAAATCTGCTTGGCTCCGGTCAGCCGCACCAGCGACGCCAGCATCGTGGCCACCGCCGGCCCGATGATCGGCACGTTGTGCTCGGCCGCGTGTGCCTCCATCTCCGCCACTACCTCATCACGCTCCGGTAGCAGCGAGTGGATGTAGGCCTCGATTTCCGGATTGACGATCATTGCGAGAAAACTCTATCAAATATCGCGTCCACATGCCCCAACTGGCGCTCGAGCGAAAAGGCATGCGCAATCTGTTCCGGCTTCAACAATGCCGTTACTTCCGGATGCCCTTCCATCGCGGCGCGGAAATCGCCGTCGGTCTCCCACGCCCTCATCGCCTCGGCCTGAACAACCTTGTATCCGGTCTCACGCAACATCCCCGCGGCCGCTAGGTCCAATAACAACTGTCCGCTGAACACCAGGCCCTTCGTCAGTTCGAGATTCCTGCGCATTCTTTCCGGATGCACGCGCATGCCTGCCACTAACCAGTTCGCTTTTTCCAGCAGGTAGTCGCACAAAATGGTCGAATCCGGCAGGATCACGCGCTCCACCGAGCTGTGCGAAATGTCCCGCTCATGCCATAGCGCGATATTCTCAAACGCCGCCTGTACGTTTGCCCGCACGATCCGCGCCAGACCGCAAATCTGCTCGCATACCACCGGGTTCTTCTTGTGCGGCATCGCCGAACTCCCTTTCTGTCCGGCGGAAAAAGGTTCCTCGGCCTCCCTCACTTCCGTGCGCTGCAAGTGCCGGATTTCGAGCGCGATCTTCTCGAGCGTCGACGTCACCAGCGCCAGCGCGCACACATACGCTGCATGCCGGTCGCGCGCCACCACCTGCGAGGTGATCGCCGCCGGCTTCAAGCCGAGTTTCGCGCAAATCGCTTCTTCCGCCTTCGGCGAGATATGTCCGAACGTCCCCACTGCGCCCGACATCTTGCCCACACGCAGGTCTTCGGCTGCCTCAAACAGGCGCTTGCGATTGCGGCGCAGTTCGTCCCACCACAGGGCGATCTTCAATCCGAACGTGATCGGTTCGGCTTGAATGCCGTGCGTGCGGCCGATCTGCGGTGTCTGGCGGAACTCTTCGGCGCGCGCCTTCAGCGTCGCGAGCAACTTGTCCACGCCTTCGAGCAACAGCGCCGAAGCCTGCTTCAACTGCAGCGCTTGCGCCGTGTCCACGACGTCATTGGAAGTCAGCCCATAGTGCAGCCAGCGGCTCGCGTCGCTTTCCCCCGCCGCCGCCATCTTCTCGGCCACGGCTGTGGTGAAGGCAATCACGTCGTGCCGCACCTCATGTTCGATTTCGAAGATGCGCCGCACATCAAACGCAGCGTGGGCGCGCAGCTTTTGCGCGGCTTCGGCGGGCACTTCGCCCGTTTCCGACAACGCCTCGGAAGCGGCTAATTCAACTTCGAGCCATGCCGCGTACTTGTTCTCATCGCTCCAAATACGGCCCATGGCCTTGCGTGTGTATCGTGCAATCATGTCTAAAAACTGAAAACCTCGCTCTGCTTTCGCGGCTCGACAACAGTCAACCGCGTGCGCATCGCGCGCCGGGCGATGGCGCTCTGAGCCACCAGCCGCACAATCTCCGGATGATTGTTCTGTTCGCTCAAGTGGCCCAGCACCAGCGTTCCCACGCGCGCGTCGAACGACTCCAGTAAATAGTCCGCCGCCGCATCGTTGGATAAGTGCCCGCGCCGCCCCATCACACGCTGCTTCAGCGACCACGGATATGGGCCCACTTTCAACATCTCCAAATCGTGATTCGATTCGAGCACCACCAGTTCGCAGCCATCGAGGTGATACCGCACGTTCTCCGGCACGTAGCCCAGGTCCATGGCCAGCCCGATTTTTATGGAAGCGCCGGCCACGGTGAACCCGCACGCGTCGACGGCATCATGCGGAACGGAGAAACTCTGGACGCGGAAGTCGCCCACGCTGAATGCGGAGCCGGCCGCAAACGTGCAAACCCGCGCCGGTCCTCGACGCGTCGATTCCGCTTCGGTCCAGTCGATCTGCGTCGCCGTCAGCTCGCTCACGAACACGGGCACGCCAAGCTTCTTCAGCAGCACCGGCAGGCCGCACACATGATCGCTGTGCTCGTGAGTCACCAGGATGGCGGTGATATCTTCAATCCGCTCGCCAATGGCCTTGAGCCGCTGCACCGTCTCTTTGGCGCTCAGCCCGGCGTCAATGAGGATGCGCGTGGAACCCGTTCCGACGAACGTGCAATTGCCCGAACTGCTGGTAGCCAGAACGCAGACCTTCAGACCCGATCCTCCTCGCCGGTAAGCTTCGAGGGTAACAAAATAGCTTATCGGCGGGAACCGCAAAAGCGAGCGATGGTTCGCTACTGGCTTACGCTCAGCACCACCTCGCGCGTCCAGAACTGGTGCTCGACGGTCTCGCCCTTATTTCGCACGATCAGCTCGAGATTGGCCGTAGCTGCTCCCGCCTGGAATCCGTCGCGCCCATGGGCTGCAACGGTGACGGGCACTTGGATCAGCCCGTAGCCGCAGTTCACGGCGGCGGAGCCTGCGCCTGTGAGCGAGCCCTGTCGCAACTGTACATGGACCACGGCGTGTCCGCCTGGATCGCAATTCACCAGCGCGGTCAGCTCGGCGATCCGCGACTGCGTGCGCAGAGAGCCGGCGGGTAGCACGTTTGCCGTAAAAGACTCTACCAGCGTGGGCCGCTGCCTTTCGGTCGTGGTTCCGTCGCCGAGCTGGCCCCGAACGTTGTCGCCCCAGCAGCGCGGGAGACCACTGGCTTGCAGTGCGCACGTGTGGCCAACAAATCC
>DASRHX010001162.1:0-2612 GCA_035650295.1 Bryobacteraceae bacterium
GCTGCGGGACGACCTCGCTTTCAAATCAAAAGGAGATTCACACAACTGATGATCAGAAAGACCAACGCTTTAAGCACACTCTTCGCACTTGCGACCTGCCTGGCTGGCTTGAGTTCGGCGCAAACCGCAGCGTCGGGCCGGGTACGTTATACCAAGCGGCAGGATCCTACTTTTAATCGCTATACAGATAACCCCACTCTCGCTCAGCAGCAGTGGATGGTGCAACACATCTGGCGTCTCGGCACGTATTCGCCATATTTCGATAACAAATTGAGTTGGTTCCCGAACGCCTGGTTGTATCTGGATCTGTATGCGATTCCTAAGAACTCTCCTCTGATTACGCAGCACCCGGAGTGGATTCTGAAGGATGCGGCCGGTAACAGGATGTACATACCGTGGGAATGCTCGGGCGGAACCTGCCCTCAATACGCTGGTAACATCGCGAGTCAAGCTTTCAGAAACTGGTGGATCGCCGACGCTCGCGCCAAGCTCTCCAAAGGGTATAAGGGCATGTGGCTGGATGACGTGAACATGATGTTCCGCGTGTCGAATGGCTACCAGGTGGAACAGCCGCCCATCGACACCAACACCGGAGCTCTTATGACCTACGACAACTGGCGCCGCTATGTCGCCGAGTTTGTCGAGCAGATCAACCGCGATCTGTCGGGCTATGAGATACTTCATAACTCCATCTGGTTTGCCGGACCCGCAGGTATACGGGACCGCGATCCGTATGTACAACGTCAGATCGCGGCAGCGGACTACATCAATTGCGAACGGGGTGTCACCGATGCCGGCCTCACCGGCGGCACGGGCGAGTGGTCACTCGATGCTTTCCTGGACTTTGTCGATCGTGTTCATGCGGCAGGCAAGGCCGTCATCTTCGACGACTACTTTCCGCCCAACATGGAATACACGCTCGCTTCTTACTTCCTCATCTCTCGCGATCGCGACGCAATGGGAGATCTCTCGACCACTCCCGACAACTGGTACCCCGGTTACGATATCCAGCTGGGAACGCCGACCAATTCACGCTACACCTGGAATAATTTGATGCGGCGCGATTTCAGCGGCGGCTTCGTGCTGGTGAACGAGCCGGGCGCGCCCACTCGCACTGTCACCTTGCCAGGCACATTTCTGACAGTCTCAGGAGCACGTGTGACCTCTGTGTCCATTCCGGCAAAGAGCGGAGTCGTTCTTCGTAATGACGGCGCGCCACCGCCACCACCGCCGTCAGGGACATCGAACACCTACTACCTTGGCGACATGAACTGGACGTCTGCCACAAATGGATGGGGACCCGTCGAAAAGAATCGCAGCGTCGGCGGACAGGGCGCGGGCGACGGACAGACAATTCGCTTGAATGGCGTCGCCTATGCACGCGGCCTGGGCACCCATGCCGCTTCCACGGTGAAGTACAACCTTGGCAGAGCTTGCACTTCCTTCCTGGCTGTAGTAGGTGTCGACGACGAAGTTGGCTCCAACGGGTCCGTGATCTTTCAAGTGCTCGGAGACGGCGTCCAACTGTATCAGTCGCCTGTGCTGACGGGAAGCACCGCTAGTGCAAACATCAATGTGTCCGTGGTAAATCGAAGCGAACTCACGCTCGTGGTTTCCGCTGCTTCCAGCGGCATATCGTACGATCATGCGGACTGGGCGGATGCGCAGCTGGTGTGCAACTCGGCGCCGCCGGCCGCCGCAGCGGCCAGCGGCGGCTACCTCAGTGACGTCGGTTGGATCTATTCGACGAACGGATGGGGACCGACGGAACGCGACCGCAGCAACGGCGAGGCTGCTCCCGGCGACGGCAGAGTCATCACCTTGAATGGCACGACATACGGCAAAGGCTTGGGCGTGCACGCTCCTTCAGAAGTGCGATACAGATTGAACGGAGCCTGCAGTTCGTTCCAGGCAGCCGTCGGTGTGGATGACGAAGTCGGCTCGTACGGGTCGATCGTCTTCCAGGTATGGGCCGATGGAGCCAAACTCTATGACAGCGGCGTGATGTATGGCGGGACGGCGACGAAGAGCGTCAACGTCAGCCTTAGCGGACGCCAGGAACTGCGCCTTATCGTGGGCGACGCCGGAAACGGCGTCGTCTCCGATCATGGCGACTGGGCGAACGCGCGAATTATCTGCCAATAGCCCGTAAAACAAATCCCAATATGCCACGTTGCATACTGGATTTAACGATGATTTTACGCCCGCTTGCAATTGCTTGCCTCACGTGTTCTTTTTTTTTGCTACACGCCGATGAAGTAATTCTGGTCAACGGCGATCGAATAACTGGAGCGATACAGAAAAGCGATGGCAGGACGCTCACCGTCAAAACCCAATACTTTGGCGCAGTCACAATGCCGTGGGACTGCGTGAAAACGATTCGAACGGATAGCGAAGTCAGTGTGGGCCTCGCCGATGGTGAAACCCTTCGAGGCAAATTGCAGACCCGGGACGAGAAGATCGAGATCATCAGCGAAAACGCCCGGCACGAAGCTGCTCCCGCACAGATCGTTGCCCTCCGGGACGCGGCATCGCAGCGGGACTATGAGCGTCTTCTGCACCCGTCGTGGACCCGTGTCTGGGCGGGGACCGCGACACTCGGAATGGCCGGA
>DASRHX010001163.1:0-25868 GCA_035650295.1 Bryobacteraceae bacterium
GGCAACCTTCGATGATCTCGGCGTTGATCTCCCGGCCGCTCGGATGCACCTCTACGATCTATCAGACGAAATGACACTCGGGATTTCTTCCCGGTACCGCAATTATTTCAATTGGTGACTCTGTTCAGCGCTCCGTGTCTACCATCAGAAGGCGCCGTTTCCGCTCACCCTCTTCGGCGGCGAGCCGGCGGGCATGCAGCCTCCGATATGCGCTGAAATGAACGTCGGCTTCCGGCTTGCGGCCGCCGCGCTGATAGACCTGCGCCAGGCGGAAGTGCGCCATTTCGTGATCCGGATTCGCCTGGATCGTACTCCGTAGCGCTTGCTCGGCCGCCGCGATGCGCTGTTGATCGACATAGAGCCGTGCCAGTTCGAACCACGCCTTCTCGTGCTTGGGATTTTCGTCAAGGGCTCGCAGGAGCAGAGGTTCCGCCCGCTTCCGCGCCGTGGTGTCACTATCTGGACTCCGAAGGAGCGCCAGTGCCTGATGATAGGGCGAACGCTCCAGCAAGTCCACAAGCGAGGGCGCGAGCGCCGGCGCTGCCTCGATGACGAGAGCCAAGCCTTCCAACCCCCGTGGGTCCGGGATAGCAAGAAAAGTCCCCTTGGCAATTTCGTGCTGACCCAAGGCGAATTGGGATAACCCGAGGGCCAGCCGCAAGTCGACGCTCCTGGGATCTGCTCGGAGACCGCGTTCCAAAAACACCGAGGCTCTTCTTGGCGCACCATGCGCCAGCAGATGGACGGCGGCATCGAGGAGATGCATGGATGAGGGATCACGTTCTGCGGCAGCGGAGAATAGCGCAGCGGCGGCGACGGACTGTCCGGCGGCTTCCAGGCGCCGCGCCTCGTCGTGGTCGGCGCGGGCCTTCGAATCGGTCGAAGCACTGAAGCGCGACGCAGACAGTCCCAGGAGAGCAATTGGAGAGACGCTCGCTGCGCCCAAGGCGCCAGCCGACGCGTGCGCTCCGGAATCTACCTTGGCTTCGAACTTGCTCTCAGCAAACTCCGGTTTGTCGAACAGAGAGGGCTGTTGCGGCGCCTGTGTTTGCTGGAATGCCAACAGAAGCGCCCAGATCACGGCAGGCTCCGCGCCGAGACGATCCCACTCCCCTCGCGAACGGTGACGAGCTGTCCCGCTTTCACGTTATTCATCTCCTCGACCCGCCCGCTCGGCCAACGTACCTGGAGATCCGCGTTGGACGCAGTTCCCAAGCCGAAATGGAGGCGCCGGTCATTCACGCTGTAAAAGCTCGCTTGCGCCGTCACTGCCTGGGCTTGGGGATGACCGCCGTAAGTGGCGACTACAGTGGCCCCAATTGCCGAACGATTGGACCCAACGCCTTCCAACTGCACTTTCAACCAGGCACTCTTCGACAAGTCATTCCTCAGAAGCGATGGCGCCTGGTTCATGTTCATGATGAGGATATCCAAATCCCCATCGTTGTCAAAGTCGCCGAAAGCCGTCCCACGGCTGGAGTGGCGTGCCGTGAGCGCTGGTCCAGCTAAACCGGCGATGGACTCGAAGCGGCCCTCCCCGAGATTTCGAAACAGCAGGCGCGGCGAAAAGAATGGGTACGCTGGGAGCTTCTTCTCGACTTCGGGGAAGACACTGCCCGTGGCAATAAACAGGTCGGGCCAGCCATCGTTATCCAGATCCGGAAGGCCGACGCCCCACCCAATGAATCGCGTCTCAACCCCAAGTCGCGCCCTCAACGACTCATCCGCGAACTGGCCGTCACCTAGGTTGCGGTATAGGTTCGGAACATCGTCCCAGAAATTGGTCTTTACGATGTCGAGAAGTCCGTCGCGGTTATAGTCTCCAACCGCAATTCCCATTCCTGCCTGTTCCATCCCGTCCTCGCTCACCGCAACGCCTTGCTCGAGCCCGCGCTCCTCAAAAACGCCCTTTCCTAAGTTGCGGAAAAGGAGGCTCGGCGATGAGTCGGACGCGAGATAGATATCGGTCCATCCATCCTTATCGAAGTCGGCTGCGACGGCGGTCATTCCGTACACGGCCTCCGCGGCAGCGATTCCGGACTTTATCGTGACATCCACGAAACGGCCGTTGCCGTCATTGCGATACATCTTGGCACCGGCTTTTGGCAATCCTCGCGGACCGCAGTTCACCGCGATCCCTTTCCAGACGCAACTCGCGGACTCGCCGGGCTTCGGTACCTTCCCGGGATCGAACTCCAGATAATTGGCGATAAACAAATCGAGGTGGCCATCGCGATCGAAATCGAGGAACGTGGCGCCAGCGCCCCACATACGTTCCGGGCGCAGCAAACCGGCTTCCTTCGTGACGTCCGCGAAGCGGCCGTTCCCCAAATTGCGGTACAGGACGTTCTGTCCCCAGTAGGTCAGAAACAAGTCCTCGTCTCCATCGTTGTCGATATCGGCGATGGATGCCGATGAGGCCCAACCGGACCGCTGCAGGCCTGCCTCGGCAGTGACGTCCACAAAGGTTCCGTCGCGGCGGTTCCGGTACAAAAGGTTGGTCGTCGCTTCCACCGGCAGCTTTTCTCCGAACCGCGTTCCGGAAAGCAGGAGGATGTCGAGCCATCCATCATTATCGAAATCGAAGAAAGCTACGCCGGAACCCGTTGTCTCCAGGATGTAGTTTTTGTGGTTCTCCGGGCCGTAGATCACCGGCTTGGAAAGGCCGGCATCCTTCGCCACATCCACCAGGCGCGTGGCAAAGGGCCTCCCCGAGGGCGGTTGGGACGGCGATGGCTTTACCGATCTCGTCGCGACGCCTTGCGCGAAGACCGCGAGAACGCAGCAGACCAGGAGAGATTCAACGCGCCACACAGCCTTCGCCTTCCGTGAATGTGAAGGTCCGGTTGGCCGACAGGCCGCGGCATTCCTGCACCTGGCCGAGTGGCCAGCGGATGGTCAATTTGTCGATCTTCGTGGCGGTATGCAGACCGAAGTAAAGTGCGAGTTCGTGTTGCGAAAAGTAGCTGCCGCCACTTGCCAGTTCCGCTGTTTGTGTGTGGCCATCTGCCTGCAGCGTGACCTTGGTCCCGATTGCGCTTCGATTCGAGCGCTTCCCAATAAACCGGAGGCGTACCCAGTTGGCTCGTGGCGCTTCGTTGCGCACCACAGTAAGGGGCTCATTCATGTTTACGATGACGATCTCCGGCCGCGCGTCTCCATCCAGGTCCCCAATCGCCAAGCCTCGCGAAGCCTTCGGCGAGGAAAGCGCGGCCCCGGCCTGTTTTGTCACGTCGGCGAACTTCCCGTTACCGAGATTACGGTAGAGCAAGGTCGGCTGCCGGTAGGTTTCGCCCAGCCGGGCGCGGTCTACCTCCGGATAGAAATGTCCATTGGCCAGTATGAGGTCGGGGTGCATATCTTCATCGACATCGAGAAACGCTGCCCCCCAGCCCAGAAGTTGATTCACTCCAAGCCCGGCCCGCTCGGCGGAATCATGGAAGAAGTCGCCATCCTCGTTGAGATACAAGGAGGGCAACTCACCCGAGAAATTCGTTTTTGCGATGTCGAGGAAACCGTTGGCGTCAAAGTCTCCCACTGCGATTCCCATGCCCGCCTGAGTGCGTCCATTATTGTCCAGTGCCACTCCGGCTTCCAAGCCGCGCTCCAAAAACGTTCCGTTCTTCTGGTTCTGATAGAGCAGGCTGGGCGTCTGGTCGCAAGCAACATAGATGTCGGGCCATCCATCGTTGTTGAAGTCGGCCGCCGTCACTCCCAATCCGTAACGCGGTCCCGGCTTCAATATTCCCGCTTTGGTGGACACGTCTTCGAAACGGCGATTGCCTAGGTTGCGGTAGAGAACGTTCCGGGCCATGGGTAAGCCTTTAGGGCCACACATGATCGGCAGGCCCTTCCAGATACACTCCGGAAGCGAGCCAGGTTTCGGCGCCCTCTTCAGGTCGAAATCAATGTAATTGGCAAGGAACAAATCGAGGAAGCCATCGCGGTCGTAGTCGGTGAAAGCACAACCCGCGCCCCAGCGAATTCCTGAGTCAGGCAGACCGGCGGCGATGGTGTGGTCTACGAAGCGGCCCTTCTCGTTGAGAAAAAGCCGCGACACGCCGTAGTAGGTCACGGCCAAGTCGGTGAGGCCGTTGTTGTCGATGTCGCCAGCACACGCGGCCTGAGCCCATCCGGAAACGTCAAGCCCCGCCTCCTTGGCCACGTCGCGGAATTTTCCCGGGCCTTCATTACGAAACAACAGCAACGATGGTATGGCCGCCGCGCCGGCATCGAGACGCGAACCCTGAAGGACGAGAAGATCGTTGCGCCCGTCATTGTCATAGTCGAAAATCACCGCGCCCGTGCCAGTGGATTCCAAGACAAACTGTTTGCTTTCAACCGCGCCGAAAATAACCTCCGGACGTAGCGACCAAGTCTCACTCACATCGGCGAAGCGCAGGACGGGCGCCGCCAGCGCCGGCAGAATGAGGCTTGACCCGAAGATAAAAATATGGTCTAGTCTTTGCAAGCGCTTTCCGGGTTCTTAAGTTGGCAAGCTACCATTCTCTGAACGGGGTACATTTATGAGAACAAGTCTTCTCACCAGTGTAGGGGTTTTATCGCTGTTCGCCACTCTGGCGTTTGCACAGCGTGATTTGGCGACAATCACAGGTACAGTTACAGATTCATCCGGCGCGGTTGTCGCCGGCGCTGCGATCGCCATCACCGACCAAGCGACTGGCGTCCGGTCGACTACCGAATCAGATTCTTCGGGAACCTATGTCCGTCCGGCACTGAAGCCCGGCACATATACGGTCGAAGTCGAAGCGAAGGGTTTCCGCAAGGCTGTGCAAAAAGACATCGTTCTCGTCGGCGGCGAGCGAATAGGCGTCAATCTCTCTCTCACCGTCGGCGATATGACGCAGACAGTCGAGATCACCGCCTTGGCCCCGTTACTGCAGACGGAAAACACTACCCTCGGCCAGACGATGCAAGCTCGCCAGGTGAGCGAGTTGCCTCTGGGCGGCCAGAGAAAGTTCACCTTCCTCGCCCCGTTGGCCCCAGGCGTCGTTCCCGCTGAACAGGGCGCGCGCGATTTCGCCGGCGGCGGATTCTCCGCAAACGGCGTGCGTTCAAACGGGCAGAATAACTTTCTGCTGAACGGTGTCGACAACAACGTCAACGTCATTGACTTCATCAATCAGACCGCCTATGTCATCGGGCCATCGGTCGAGGCGATCGGCGAAATGCGCGTGGTCACCAACGGCTATTCGGCCGAATATGGCCGCGGCGCGGGCGGCGTGGTCAACGTCACCCTCAAATCCGGGACGAACGGACTGCACGGCACTCTTTTTGAGTTCCTTCAAAACGACAAATTCAACGCGAACACCTGGGAACGCAATCGCGCCGGTGTCACACGCCCCTACGTTCGGCAGAACCAATACGGCGTCGCCATCGGCGGCCCTATCATCAAGAACCGCACCTTCTGGTTCGCCGATTGGCAGGGTACCCGCGTTCGCTCGCTCGCAGGCATTGTTCCGGGTCTCGGCGGCGTCACCAATCCCATCTCGATTCCCAAGGCCGCATTTAAGAACGGCGACTTCTCTAGCCTGCTGACCGGTTCCACCGTCGGCACCGATGCCGCGGGACGGCCAATTCCCCAGGGCGGAATCTACGATCTCAACACGCAGCGTGCATCCGCCGACAACCGCGTCATACGCGACCTCTTCCCCGGGAACATCATTCCGGCCTCTCGCTTTGACCCCGCGGCCAAGAGGTTGATCGATTTGTACGCCGCCCCGAACCAGAACCTCACCGATGCTCGCCCGGCCAACAACTATTTGCCCACAGCCCCTGCCCTGCAGAATAACGATCAGTTCGACGTTCGCATCGACCACGCACTCACGAGCAAGGACTCTCTGTTCGGCTCGCTAAGCTGGTCTAACGAGGAAAAGGACATCACACCCCCGCTGCCGGGCGCACTCGACGCCTCCGGATTCAACGGCGCCCATGAGCGCAACCTCGGCCGAAACGCCATGGTCTCTTGGACCCGTGTGTGGAACGCTAACATCATCACCGAAACCCGCGCCGCGTTCAGCCGCCTCGTCACCGAGCGCACACAGGCCAACGCCGGCCAGGACCTGTTCAAGGAATTCGGCATCGGCGGGCTGAATCCCACCGGATCGTATGCGAACAACGGCGGTCTCCCGCAGATCGAGCCGGAAGGCTACACGTCGGTCGGCGGCTCCAACTGGCTTCCCACTACCGAATACAACAACGTGTGGGATTTCATCCAGAACGTCTCCATCAACAAGAACAAGCATGCTTTGAAATTCGGCTACGAATACCGGCCCATCAAATTCCCGTTCTTCCAGGTGCCATCCGCCCGGGGTCACTTCCGATTCCCGCGCAACCGTACGGGCATTTCCGAATCGCCGGGCCAGACTGGCGACGGCATAGCTTCCTTCCTGCTCGGCTATCCCGGTGATTCGCGTCTGACCACCACGAACTTCGTCTCCTCGGAAAAAGTGGCCCACGCCTGGTACATCCAGGATGACTGGAAGCTCACGACGAAACTGACCGTGAATATCGGCCTCCGCTATGAGCTGTTCTCGCCCATCAGCGAGCGCTTCGGCCGTCAGTCGAACTATGTGCCCGAAATCGCGACACTGGTCATCCCGAAGGGCAAAGATCAGGATGCGGCTCTGCCGATCAACTTCGCCCAGGCGTTTCCCACGATCAAGGTCGACCGTGGAAACGTCGACAAATATCTCATCCCATGGGATAAGACCAATTGGGGCCCGCGCATCGGCATCGCCTACCAGATGTTCGCGAAGACGGTCGTTCGCGCATCGTTCGGCACCTTCTACGGAGGCGAAGAAAATCAGGGCGGGTCTCCCAATCGCGGTGAAGGCGTTCCCTTCAACCAGATCATGGATCTCAACCTCGCCGGCGCCTACGACCAGCGCCATCCCTTCCTGAACCGCTTCTCCGACGGCTGGCCCGTGAACACTTTCAATCTTCCAGCCAACATCAGCTTCCGCGGTGTCGACCGCAATTTCCGCAACCCGCTCGTGCACAAGTGGAACTTCACCATCCAGCAGGATATTGGCGGAAACTCCGCGATTGAAGTCAGCTACATCGGCTCGGCCGGACGCCGCCAGCTCATCAACTGGGATCCGAACACACCGCGGAACAGTTCCGATCCCTCCGCCAACGTCAATGACCGGCGGCTTTATCCGTTCCTGCGCGGAGGTCTTTCGCAAACCTCCACGTTCGGCAAATCCGACTACCACGGCCTCGCAGCCAAGTTCGAGAAACGGTACTCCTCAGGGCTGACTTTCACCTCGTCCTACACTTGGGGCCACGCCTTCGCCGATACCGGAACGACCCTGTCCGGTTCAGGCGGCTTCGGCGTCTACGATATTACCTGTGGCTTCCGTTGCGAGTACTCCACTGCAGCTTGGGATATCCGCCACCGCTGGGTCACCAACTTCGTTTACGATCTGCCATTCGGCCAAGGGAAGAAGTTCCTGTCTGGTGTCGGCCGCGCTGCCAACCTCATTGTCGGCGGCTGGCAGACCAACGGCATCCTCACGTTCTCCACGGGGCAGCCGTTCACCATTCGCTCACAGAACTGCATCGGCTCGTTCAACAATTGCAGGCCCGATGCCGTTTCCGGCAAGGAGAACATGCAGGCGCCCTCCGGTGGCCGCACACCCGATCAGTGGTTCGACATCTCGGCCTATGCCAGCCCCGCTCCGGGCACGGGCGGCAATCTCGGACCTCAAATGGGGGTAGCTCCTGGAATCCGTAACCTCGATTTCTCCGTGTTCAAGGACTTCAAGATCACCGAGAGCAAGCGCATCCAGTTCCGCAGTGAGTGGCTGAACCTCTCCAACACTCCGCGATTCGCCGTAGGCGGTATCGGTAACACGCAGGGCAATAGCAACTTCGGACGGCTCACGTCGACGCTGCCTGGCACGGCGCGTAACGTCCAGTTCGCATTGCGGTTCATGTTCTAAACGCGCGCACCAGCGCGTGTTGTAATGGTCGATATGTTGACGGCGCACGTCCTGTTCTTCGCATTATTGGGACAGGACGGCGCCGTTTCTTCTTCCGATCCCGCCAAAGCCGCCGTCGCCCTACAACAAGCAATCCGCCGCGAACCTGACAAGGAATCCAACTACACCGAATTGGGCAATCTGCTTCTTCGCACGCAAAACTTTCCGCAAGCCGCCGGTGTCCTCGAAGCCGCCCGCTCTCGCTTTCCCAATAGCGCCCAGCCTGTCCTTTCCCTCGGTGTCGCCTACTACGGCCTCCGCCGCTTCCCCGACGCCGTAGAGGCGTTCCTCGCCGCGGGCCGACTCGCGCCTGACGCCGAGCAGCCCATCGCCTTCTTGAGCCGCCTCCAGGAACATTGGAACGACCGCAAGCCGGAAATCGAATCTCTCCTTAACGCCTACTCGACAGCCCATCCGCGCGATCCGCTCGCCCTCTACTCGCTCGGCAAACTCCGCGCCGACGCCGCCCTCCTCCGCCGCTCGCTCGCGCTCAACCCGGGCTTTGCCGACGCGCACTTCGAGCTGGCCGCTGTCCTCGAATCTCAGCGCGATTGGCCCGCCGCCATCGCCTCCTACCAGTCCGCCGCGCGCCTCTCTCCCAAGAACCCCGCGCCTCACTACCGACTCGCCCGCCTCTATGCCCGCAGCGGAGACAAAGTAAAGGCGGAGCAGGAGCGCTCCCTCCACGAAAAGCTGGCCGCCGCCGAGCGCGCCGAGGTCGACCGCCGCCAGGCCGCCACGAAACACCTCGCGTTCGGGAAAGAGGAGAAATGAAACGCAGACGATTCGTTCTTTCCGCCTTCGCCACTCCCGCGCTCGCTGCCGAGTCCCGCAGAAAACTACTCCTTCCCAGCGACATTCCCGACGAGCTCGGCTTTCGCATCATGTGGTCGAATCCTGTTCCAGCGCCTGACGTTTCCAAGTGGCAGTTGGAAGTGAAGGGCCTGGTCGCAAAACCGCAGTCGTTCGGGCTCGACCAACTCCGCGCCCTGCCGCAGGAATCGCAAAGCGCTCGAATGAAATGCGTGCAATGCTGGAGCGCTCGTACTACCTGGAGCGGCTTTCGATTCGCTGCCTTGCTTGACTTGGTAGAGCCCCTCAAGACGGCCAAAGCAATTCGCCTCGACTGCGCCGACCGCTGGTACGAGCACATGACCTTGCAGGAAATGGCCAACCCGCGTGTGATGATGGTTCTCGACATGGCGGGCCAGCCGCTCACCGCGCTCCACGGCGCCCCGCTACGCCTTCTCGATCCGAGCAAGTACGGCTACAAGTCCGCCAAGATCATCACCACGATCACGTTTCTTGAAGAAGGTAAGGGCTCAATGGCCTGCGATGTGGGCGGACCCTTCTACTCGGCAACCGGCGAGATCCAAGCCGGCTACGACACGCCCCTTGACCTAATGAGCAAAGAGGCTCGCCAAAGCCGAATTCTTGACCCCAAGGTCCGGCGGCCCATCAAAGGCGGCGAGATTACCGAGTATTGAATGCTGTCCAAGCGTGATTTTCTGAGAGCGGCCGGACTCACGGTTGCCAGCCGTGTCCCGACGCAGGCGTTTGAGCCCTCCAAGGACCGCAAAGTCATCATCGTCACCTTCGGCGGCGGTGTTCGTTATGCCGAAACTTTCGCGCCTGAAGGTCTGGTCAACATCCCGCGATTGGCCGAGCTCAAGGCTCAAGGCTTCTTCTACCGTGACTGCCGCAATCTTGGCGTGCTGTCTCACTTCAACTCGACGGCATCCATTGTCACGGGAAACTGGCAACGCGTGGATGACTTCGGGTTTCAACCTCCGGCCTCGCCGACGCTCTTTGAGACCTATCGCAAACAACGAAACGCCGGCGCGATGGATGCGTGGGCCATCTGCACGAACAAGAGCTTCTCAACCATGGGGACCTCCGGCGGCCCTGGCGCGAACGTCGTCTTGCCCAAGCAGTTGCTGATCGAGGCTGTAAAGGACGTGGTTCGTGGCCCCGGAATGGGCGTAGCAGACCGCGAGAACGTACAGCGGCGCCTGGAATCGATGCTCCAGGAAGGCTACGAAGGCGTAGGCTGGACCATCTTCAAGCAGGGACGGCAACTGGATCAGCGCGTCCAGCAGACGCTCACACAGGCAATGGTGGAGTACATCAACGGGCCCGATGCTCCCTCGTCTGGCGATGAGCTGACGTTCTTCATCACCCGAGAGGTGATGCGCGAATTTTCGCCCCGTGCGCTGTTGGTGAACTTCTGGGACATGGATGTTGCCCATTGGGGGGCCTACTCGCTCTATCTGCAGGCGATTGTCCGCACGGACCGCCTCGTCGGCATGCTCTGGGACGAAGTGCAAGCCAATGCGCATTATAAAGACAAGACCACGCTGCTCGTACTTCCAGAGTTGGGCCGCGATGGCGACGTGAACACCGCCAACGGGTTCCTGAATCATCGCTCTGGCGATGCTTCCTGCCGCAACATGTGGCTGCTCGCTCTGGGCGCAGGTGCGGCAAAAGGCGAATCGGAGAGGCCGACCTCTCATATCGACGTCGCCGCTACTGCCGCGGAGTTGCTCGGAGTGAAGTGGACAACCACCGGGAAGGTCTTGCGGGAGATTTCCTGAGATGATCTCCCCAAAGCTCCAGGCCATCATCGACAAAGGGCTGTTCGACCGCATTCCGGCAACCTTCTCCACCTACTTTTTCGAGCAGATCAAGGATTGGAGTACGCTGTTTCCCGCCGAGCAACAGTATTTCGAGCGGCTGTTCACCTTGCTTGACCGGCTGCCCGCCGGCGAGTTCAACGAACTTTTCGCCCCCTTGCGGAGCCTCGAGCCCAGGATGGGCGTGAACGAGGAGAACTGGCCGCGGCGGGGATTCACCCTCGATCAGGTGGACTTCCTCAATCGCAACCCGCACTACGCGGAATGGCGCCGTGAAATCACGACGATCTTCGCAAGGTTGGACCCGGTGTTGGACGCCGAAACCGCCCGCCGCGGCCGCCCGCGATTCGCAGCGGTCTTGTCGCCCGGGGAGTTGCCGGTCGGGCCGGACCGGCTATGGAAGAGAATGAATGGGCGGCGTGTCAAGCTGAGCGAAGCATTTGACGCCACTGCACATCTATTTCCCTTGCTGGCTTTGGACGGCGCTGCGCCATATGACCGCTGGCTCATCCAGGCCGCAGACCGCGCAAAGGCGCCACCCGGTGTCGTTTCCCTGGGCTATGAAGGGTTGGCCACTTATCGCCAGAGACTCATGCAGAATGTGCAAAACACCGTCGAGAAAGAGCAGATACGGGGTCCACGCGAACTGGGTGCGCGCCTCAAAGCCATGAAGCTGCTGCCCGGCGAGGGATCGTCTGCGTCGGATCCGGTACTCGCCGAGTTCACTCGTGCGGTGCTGCTGGCCGGCAACGGAACCCTGCTCATCAACAATACCTTCGTCGAGTGGGCGACAGTGCAGGCTGTCCGCCGGGCCCGCCCTTCGATGGTCATCTCCAGCTTCGGAATTCGAAATAAGGTCAAGCCCTTTTCGTCTCTACTCATATACTCGGACCAGGACCGCAGCAACCCGATTCCAACGCAAGCCGACACCCTCGGAACCTATGTGGACCTGGAGATCTTCTATCCCTATATCTGGCAGGAGTTCGGAAAGTATCCCGAGTATCAGCGGAACACCGTTTCCTTGTTTGCCGCCGAGGGCATGGACGAAGTATTGGTGGTCGCTCCACGCGATTTCACCGTACCGGATCAAATGACTCCTAAACGCTTGATGTCCGCTGTGCGGGAGTGGATGCAGTTGTGAGGACCCGTCGACGCCTGTCTCGCAGAAGTTTGCTGATGGGCGCGGGGGCACAATCGAATCCGTCACGCCCGTGGTTTTCCGATGTGACGGCGCACGTGTTCGGCGCTTCACCGGCCTTTCGCGATCAACTCTCGAAGGGTATTCCCTACTGGCGCGCGCGGCTGGACGTCATGTGCGGCACCGACGTCTACGGCAGCCAAGGTATCGCCGTGGGTGACATCGACAATGACGGACGCGACGAGGTTTATGTCTGCCAGTCCGGAGGTCTGCCGAACCGGCTCTTTCGCATCACGGACAGCGGAGCGGCCATCGACGTCACGGAAAAAGCCGGCGTCGGTCTTCTCGACGATACCTCCTCGGCGCTCTTCGTGGATACCCGCAATATTGGCGTGCCGGACCTCATCGTGCTGCGCTCGATTGGTCCGCTGCTGTTCCGCAATGACGGCGCCGGCGAGTTCGCGCTGGACCCGGAAGCTTTTCAATTCGCCCGTTCACCGCAGGGTTCTTTCACTGGCATGGCGGCGGCCGACTTCGATAACGATGGCTTTGTCGATCTCTATCTCTGCTGCTATATCTACTACCAAAGCGAAGACCAGTATCGCTACCCAACGCCCTATCACGACGCTCGCAACGGGCCCCCGAACTTTCTGTTCCGCAACCAGGGCGGCCGATTCTCGGACGTCACAAGCGAAAGCGGTATGGACGAAAACAACAACCGCTATAGCTTTGCCGCGGCCTGGTGTGATGCGGATGGGGATGGCCGCCAGGAATTGTATGTGGCCAATGACTTCGGTCGGAACAACTACTACCGCTGGGATGGACAGCGGTTTCGCGATGCCGCCGCCGAGGCCGGGATAGAGGATATCGGCCCCGGCATGAGCGCGGCCTGGTTCGATTTCGATTCCGATGGCCGCTTCGATCTCTACATCGCGAACATGTATAGCGAAATCGGGCAACGCGTCGTCAAGGAAAGGAAACTCGAGCCCGCGGAAGCATACCGCCGGCACAGCAAAGGGAACTCGCTTTATCGCAACTTGGGAGAGGGAAGATTCGAAGAAACCCGCCAGGCCGAGATGGGACGCTGGGCCTGGAGCGCCGATGCCTGTGACTTTGACCTGGACGGGCAGCCAGAGGTTTATATCGCTACCGGGATGATCACCGGGGACCGGCCCGCGGACCTGCATGCATTCTTCTGGGAGAACGTTGTCGCGCAGCAAGGCCGCGCCTATGAAGAGGGCTGGAATACGATTAACCAGCGCATTCGTGAAGGGGACTCCTGGTGTGGCGGCGACGCGAATGTTTTCTACGTGAGAGAAAAGGGACGTTACACGGACCGTTCAACGGGCAGTGGGACAGCACACGCCGATGACACACGCGCGTTCGCTTTTGTCGATATTGACGGCGACGGCGCAATGGACATGATCCTCAAGAGCCGCCTGGGACCGCAGGTGCGCGTATTACGCAACGAGCGTGGGGCGAGGAAGCCATCCATCGGGTTGCGGTTGCGAGGCGTTACGTCCAACCGCGATGCGATTGGCGCCGTGGTGAGAGTGGGCAGTAGCGTCCAACAGGTCGCCGCGGGTTCTGGCTACTTATCCCAACACACAAAGACATTGCTATTTCCCGCTGCGTCAACCGCTGAGATTCGCTGGCCCTCCGGTTTAGTGCAGACCGTCCAGGGTTTGTCGTCCGGCCATTGGCACGAGATCGAAGAAGGCAGGAACGCCATCCGCCGGAAACGCTTCCGCGAGCGAACCACCATCCGGACAGGTTCCCTCTCGATCGACAATACGCCCCAAACGGCTTCGCTCCGTTTGTTGGAGCCGCTGCGTTTCCCCGAGCCGGTTCACGGCGAACACGAGCGCTCCGTGCTTGGCCGCTATCTTCGGGACTGGCGGGTGACGTTCCCTCCGGGCGCCGTCTTCCACACCAATGGCAGTGGGGAATTAACCGACATCGCCGTCAGCGGACGTCGCGCTCCGGAAGCGTTGCCCTTCGGCGGGCACTACGTGACCCCTCCCCAGCGCGGGCTTTTGAAACTGGGTGCGGCCTTCTACATGGAGCGGCTGCCGGATGCGGCCCTCGTGTATTGGAAAGATGCTCTCGAACGTCAGCCGGACGCCGAAGCGGCTAATGGCCTGGGGCTGATGTTTGCCCGTCAGGGCCGTCATGACGAAGCCCGGAAATGGTTTGAGAATGCTCTCGCTGTGAGTCGAAAGCATGCCGGCGCTTGGAACAATCTCGGCGTGCTCCTTGGGCAGCGGCAATCCTGGAACGAGGCGATCGAAGCGTTCGAGGCAGGGATTCGGGAGGTGGGCGCCGATGAGACTTTGTACCTCAATCTAGCCCGCATCCATATTCAACGCGGTGAACGCGAAAGGGCGAGAACCGTGATGGAGCGCCTCCTTACGGAGAAGCCGGACAGTCAAGTCGCAAAACGCGCCTTGTCGGAACTCCGTTGAGGGGGTGCGGTTGTGTTGAGAGTTGTCATTGGCCAATGGACGGGTGCCATGCGAGCAACTGTTGGCGCAGACGGGTGGCGGTGGCGGCATGGGCCGGATCGCGCGCGAGGTTACGGGATTCGGCGGGGTCGGTGCGGAGGTTGTAGAGCTCCGGCGTGTCGTTGATCCAGAGGTTGTATTTCCACTCGCCGTCGCGGACCATGTAGCGCGCTTGCGGAGTGCCGAGCGCGAACTCGGCGAAGACAGGCCTCGTAGCAGGAGCGGCGGGATTGGTGAGCAAGGGTGCGAAGCTCGGCTCGTCGAGACCCTCAGGGACGGGCAGGCCGCAGGCGTCGAGCAGGGTAGCGGCGAGTCCCACTTGCGAAACGGGTACCGTGCATGTGCCGCCGGGGGCGATGTAGCCGGGGGCACGGAAGATGAGGGGCACGCCGCAGGAGGGCTCGTAGAACATGCTCTTCTGCCAGAGGCCATGTTCGGCGAGCATTTCGCCATGGTCGGCGGAGTAGACGACGAGGGTGTCGTCGTGGAGGTTGAGTTCGCGGAGGGCGGCGAGGACGCCGGCGAGCACATGATCGAGGAAGGCAATGTTCGCGTAGTACATGGCGATGCGCTGGCGGGCTAGGGCGGGGTCGCGCAGTTCGGGTGTGGCCGCGTGCAGGCGGGCGCCCTGGGCGATGACCTTGGGCACCTGCGATTCGTCGAGCTTGCCCCAGGTGGGCGGGAGCGGCATGTCCTCGGCGCGGAAGCGTTTGGCCCAGTCCGGCGGCGGCATGAAGGGGTCGTGCGGCTTGAGGTAGGAAGAGATTAGGAAGAATGGTTCCTTTGTTCCGAAATTGCGCAGGAAGCGGATGGACTCGCGGGCGACGAAGGATTCGAAGTGGTCCTTCTGTTCAAGCAGGGACGGGCGGCCGACGTGGACGAGGCCTTCGCGGTGGTCGGGCGTGCGGGCGTCTTTCCACGGGTCGCCGAAGTCACGCCATAGGGCGTCGATTTGCGGATTGCCGGAACCGGAGTTGGGCTTGGCGAGTTCGTCGGCGTAGAGCTTCGATTTCGGACCGAGGTATTGGAACCAATCGTTGAAGTCGAGGCGGTAGTCGAAGCCGTGGGTTTGGCCGTCGACGAAGTGCATCTTGCCGATGAGGCCGGTTACGTAGCCGCGCGCGCCGAAGTAGTGGGCCATCGTTTTGATGCGCCAGGGCCAGGGAGTGGCGTTGTTGAAGACACCGGTGGAGTGGGCATAGCGGCCGGTGAGCATGGAGGCGCGGGAAGGTGTGCAGACGGGGTAGGGGCAGTAGGCAGAGGTGAAGCGGACGCCTTCGCGGGCGAGCGAGTCGAGCGTTGGCGTTTGGGCGATGGCGTTGCCGGCGCAGCCGAGGGCGGCGGGACGGTGCTGGTCGCTGAGAAGGTAGAGGACGTTGCGAGGGCGCTTGCCAGGGCGGGGTTGGGCCGCCTGCGCGGCGAGGGGGAGGGCGGAGGAGGCGAGGAATTGTTTGCGCGTGAGGCGGGGCATGGTGGAGTTGATTGTAATCCGAGGCCGCGTGAATGTGGGCCGCAGGCGGACGCTGGCAAGAAGGATGCGCTAGGGAAGTCAATTGTAAGATGGAATCTCTCACTCCATGCACGACTTATCCTTTTTCCGCACCAATTTAGATATCGTTGCCGAGCGGCTGGCGACGCGTGGATTCACACTCGATGTGGAGGCGTTTCGGGCGATGGATGCCGAGCGCCGAGCGGCGCTGACCGAGAGCGAGTCGCTAAAGGCGGAGCGGAACACGCAAAGCACGGAGATTGGCAAGAAGAAGAATGCGGGCGAAGACACGACCAAACTGCAGGCAAAAGTTCGGGAGATGGGCGTGCGGGCGGCGGAACTGGAGAAGAAAGCCGCTGAATTGGACGACCGGTTCCGCGAGCTGCTCGCCGGGATTCCGAACTTGCCGCACGAGAGCGTACCGTTGGGCAAGAGTGCCGAAGATAATGTCATCGTTCGTGGCGGCGGGCAGTTGGAGCCGCTTCCCTTCCCCGCGAAGCCGCATTGGGATTTGGGCCCAGAGCTCGGCATTCTCGACTTCGACCGGGCAGCGAAGGTGACGGGCGCGCGGTTTACGGTGTACGTCGATTTGGGAGCAAAGCTCGAGCGGGCGCTCATCAACTTCATGCTCGACACGCACACGCGCGAGCACGGGTACACCGAAGTACTGCCGCCGTTCATGATCAACTCGGCGAGTCTCTTTGGCACAGGGCAGTTGCCGAAGTTCGCTGCGGACCTTTTCAAGATCGAAGGCACCGATTACTGGCTAGCGCCGACGGCCGAGGTGCCGGTGACGAATCTGTTCCGCGACGAGACTTTGGAGGCCGAGAGTCTGCCTGTCTCGCTGTGCGCTTACACGCCTTGCTTCCGCAGCGAGGCGGGAAGTTATGGGCGCGATGTGCGCGGGATCATCCGGCAGCACCAGTTCCAAAAGGTCGAGTTGGTGAAGTTCGCGCGGCCGGACCAAAGTTACAACGAACTGGAGAAGCTCACCAGCGACGCCGAAGACATATTGAAAAGGCTCGGCCTGCCGTATCGGACCGTCGTTCTCTGCACAGGCGACATGGGCTTTTCGTCAGCGAAGACCTACGACATTGAAGTTTGGCTGCCGAGCCAGGGCGAGTACAAGGAGATCAGCTCCTGCTCGAACTTTGAGGCATTCCAAGCCCGGCGGGCATCGATTCGCTGCCGGTCGGGGAAGAAGACGGAGCCGCTGCATACCTTAAATGGAAGCGGGCTGGCCGTGGGCCGAACGTGGGTGGCGATCGTGGAAAATTATCAGCAGGCCGATGGGACGGTGATGATTCCCGAGGCGCTGCGTTCTTATTTGAATGCCGAGCGTATCAGCGCGCGCGGCAAACTCGGCTAAGCCTCGGCGGCCCTGCCTACACGACGCGCGGAAAGGAGATCGCAAGGCATGAACGGCTCCGTCGATGCCGGCGTTCCCGTGCTGAGCGCGCAACGTCTGGGAAAGGAATACGGGGCGCGCACCGCCGTTCGCGACGTCAGTTTCGACATCCATGCCGGACAGGTGCTGGGGGTGCTTGGTCCGAATGGCGCCGGCAAAAGCACGATTGTGCGCATCATCACCGGACTGCTCGACCCCTCACGCGGCGGCGTCTTGTTTCGCGGTGTGCCGGTAGCCGAGCAGTTCGAGCCGTTCCGGCAATCGCTCGGATATGTTCCGGAACAGGCCGATGTCTACGGATTCCTGACCGGCTGGGAATATGTCGAAATGATCTGCACGCTGCGCGGACTCGATCGCCGCGACTACCGGCAGCGCGCGCTCACTCTGTTCGATAACTTCCAACTAGCGGAAGCACGCAATCAACCGATGGGCGCGTATTCGAAGGGAATGCGGCAGCGCGTGGTGCTCATCGCCGCGTTAATTCACAACCCCGCATTTCTGGTTCTCGATGAACCCTTCTCCGGGTTGGATGTGACCAGTATCCTCGTGTTCCGGAGGCTTATCGAGTTGCTTGCCGCCCGCGGTAAGGCAATCTTCTTCTCGTCACCCTCGCTGGAACATCTGGAGCAGGTATCGACGCACCTGCTCGTGTTGCGTTCGGGCTCCGTGGTGGCATCCGGAACCAAGGACGAAGTGAGAATGAAGCATGGTGGGGCCAGCCTGACGGAGAACTTTCAGCAGTTAGCCGATCCGTCAGACACGGAAGCGATCGCCAGATGGATCATGGAGGCCACAATTGCGGGCGGGAGTTAAGAGCCTCGCGCGAAGAGTTGCCTCCGGTGCCGCGCGTGCGCGGCGGCGACCGTTTCCACGCCTGGTCGTCCACTTCATCCAGCGGATGGCCCGGGCAGGCGGAGACAACACCGCGGGCGATCTGGAAGTGGGAGCGGGCCCGTTGTTGGGTCTGCTTGCCGCGCCCGGCGCATTCCAGTGTTTCCTCTCGATCGATAAGTACTCTTCGCTACTGAACTGGCTTCGCGCACGTCCGTCCGAGGATTTGATCGTCGCTTCGATTCCAGACAAGCTGTTGTTCATCGCCGTATCGATGTCGATCACGGGAATTGTCGCGGTGCTGAAGTGGGAGCGAATTCTTCCGGATGCAAGGGACTATGCAAACCTGGGCTGGCTGCCGGTGCGTCCGCGGACAATCCTCGCGGCGAACGTAGTGGCTATCGCAGCGGCCGCAGTGGTAGTCAACCTCGCGATCAATGCTTTTTCGTCGCTGCTGTTTCCGCTTTTCGTGGTTGCGGCGGATCCGAGCGGCTCCGTCGGGATGGGCGAATTCGCGGCCGCTCATGCAGTGACGATGTCGCTCGCTAGCCTGTTCGCGCTGTTGCTCGTGCTCGCCACAATGGGCGCGGCAACCGGCGTTTTTCAAGGGCGCACGGCAGATCGCGCCAGCATGGTGGTTCGAGTTGCGCTGTTGGCCGGTTTCATTCTGCTGGTTCCGGCGGCCGTAAACCTGGGACCAGCCGTCCGCTCCATTCCCGGCGCTGCGGCGAAGCTCGAATGGTTTGCGCCGGTCTGGTTTCTGGGCCTGTACCAACAGCTGCAAGGTCGGGGTCCGGCGGCGGTTGCGAGTCTGGCGTCATTGGTCTGGCAGTCGATCACCGCGCTTCTGGCCCTCGCTACGATCGCATGCGGACTCAGCTATCGCAGGCGCTACCGGGCCGTGGCAGAGACGGTTCCGCAAGATGGCCGAGTGAGCGTAGACCGGTTGATCTTTGGCGCGCTGGACCTGATTACGCCCCGGGGCGGCGGACTCGATCGGGCGATTGCGAACTTCACGATTCGCGGACTGCTGCGCACCGATTCACAGCGCCTCCTTCTGTTTGCCACTCTGGGGTTGGGCTGGCTGATCGCGCTCCAGGCTGTCGGCACCTTTCGCGCCGCGCCGCTGATTCCCGCTTACCTACTGGTCGCCGCGTTGCAGATCGGTTTCCATTTGCCCGCCACTCTCCCGGCAAACTGGATCTTCCGTCTTTTGCTGGTCCGCTCCCGCACTTCGGCGAGCGATGCCGCGATGCGCGTAGTCTTTACCCTGGTTGTCCTGTTTATCTTCCTTCCCGCCAGCGTTGTCTACCTGAAAATTCACGACGGCCTCGGGGCAACACTGCTGACCCTGCTGTGCCTTCTATCTGTCTCGACGCTCCACATCCAGATTGCCTTCAGACGGGCCGCCCGGATTCCGTTCACCTGCGCATTTCCTCCTTTCCGGCAGGACTTCCCAGTGAAGTGCCTCCTTCACGCCGTCGGATTTGCGGTGTTTGTGTCGCTGGGATCGAAGGCGAATGCCTGGGTGCTGGCTCACCCGCCTGGCATCCTCTTCGTGCTGGCCCTGCCTGTGGCGATGTGGCTTTGGAACCGTACTCGCTACATGAAGGCGAGGTCGTCCGAAGACCCGGATCTCTGCATCCAGTTCGAGCATTTCGACCACGGCTCGCTGCAATTGACAAATTTGACAAGCGCGCCGGTCAAAAAGGCCTGATCACAACTGATTCCGCGATAATTTGGTGGCCGTAATAAATTGATTGCAAGGCGTTTGGCGCACGGCGCGAGTTTGTGGCGAAACCGACGGGTAACGACGCTCCGATAACCTGAGTCCGGAGATAGGAGTGCCGCCGAGGCCTAAGAAACGGCGGCACATTTTTGAGTGGTTCATCAACCGGATGGCCCGCGAATTCAGGAGGTAGTGGATTTCCTTCTGATGGATGCGGGTCATCCGTCTTTTAGCCCCATTCCGCCAACAGGAGGACGACCCCCCGATGTCGACAACGCGTGGCAGGCTGATGGAAGTCTGTATTCCGCTTTTTTTGCTCGTGCTGAGTTTTCGCGCCGTGGCCGCGCCACCGCCGCCGCTGACCACCATCCAGGACCAGATTTACCGGGCTGATGGGACGCCATACGCCGGCTATATGGAAATCGAGTGGAACTCGTTTGAGGCGTCCAACCAGTCGCAGATCGCCAAACAGACGCTGCGCTTGCGGATCTTCGGCGGTCAATTACGTACGCAGTTAGTGCCGACGACAACAGCCACACCGGCCGCCTTCTATAAAGTGACGTATATCAGTGATGGCAAGTCCCTGTTCACCGAAACCTGGAATGTGCCGCCGTCCGATATGCTATTGCGGGTGCGGGATGTGCGTGCGTCGCTGCCCGGCAGCGTGGTGGGCGGAGGCGGTGGCGTGGGCAACGTGGGGGGTGTCCTGATCGCCGATGTGGAAGGCCTTCAGGCGGCTTTGGACGAACGCGTCCGCGCGGGCGGATCGCTGGTCCCGGGACGGGTGGTGATGATCAACGCGTTGGGGGAGATCGAGACGGTGACGGGCGCCGACGGGGATTGCGTGCATACCGACGGCAGCGCGGACTCGTGCGGATCCGGTGGAGGAGCATCGTTGAGCGTGGTGTTCCGTGATGGTGAAACACCAGCCGGTGCGCTGAATGGCGTAAACAACGTGTTTACGTTGGCCTTCCAGCCCGGTCCCGCGAGTAGTTTGTTGTTGTATCGCAATGGTCTTCTCCAAAAGACGGGTGTGGACTACACGCTCACTGGCCAGACAATTACATTCCTGGCAGGGGCGACACCGCAGGCGGACGACATCTTAGTGAGCGCCTATCGGGTTGCCGGTACGCCCGTCACCAACCCCATGGTGCTGTGTTCAAACAGCGGAACTTCCACGAATCAGACTGCCTTTCTGACGCTCGGCACCTGTACGATTCCCGCCAACGTTTTGGTGGAGGGCGACCGCTTGGAAGTGAGTGTCCACTACACGCATGAAGGGACGGCAGTTGGCTTCGAACAGCAGGTTTCCTGGGGAGGAACGGGCCTTCATGCGGTGATCGCGGGGGCGGGGGAGACCGTGTCGGTCGCGAAGTTCGAAATTGCCGCCGGAACGTCGACGATCTATTGGTCGGAGCAAAACTGGGGTCAGACAAGCACGGCGGTAACCAGCGTAGGGTCGCTCTCCACTGCATATAATGCTCCGCTCACCATCGAGTTTCGGGCGCGGATGGCGGGCACAACGTCGGAAACCGTCTCTCTGCGGAACTTCTCAGTTGTCCGCTACCCGAAACCGTAGGCGAAGGGAACGCGGGTTGTTGAGGCTCCCGGCGGTGGGGGGATTGCGTCAGGCTATACCCCGTAACTACGACCCTGTAATGGCCCAGTACTATCGACGCCGTAGGGGTAATTCATAAGGGTCCTAGGGATTCACCCCAGTATTTTTACCGCCCCTGTCCAGGGATAATCAGATAGACCGAACTGGAGGAGGGAACCATGATTCATACATGGACGCGGCTGGTTTCACAATTCGCAAAGGACCGCCGGGGACAGGATCTAATAGAGTACGCGATGCTTGCGGCATTCGTTGCGATGGCAGCCGGAGCCATATTTCCGACGACGCTGATGCCGAATGTGAGCACGATCTTTTCCAAGATCAACAGCATCATCAGTCAGTCCAACACCTTTGGGTGATTAGGGCAGATGTTTTTTCAGATCCGGGTTGAGCTGGGCCTGCACATCTGGCTTGTCCAGGTCCTCCTTCAGGATCAGGCGGGGCGTCAGATCATTAATCTTGATCACCGGCTTGCCCGCTAGGTGGTCCAAGGCGGCCCGGACGGATTCCGCTCCCATCTTGAACGGGTGTTGCACGACGAGGGAGTCGATGACCCCGTTCTTGAGGTCGTCGAGAAGCGTCGGGCTCCAGTCGAATCCCACCAACTTCCCATTCCACTTGCGTCCTTTGACGGCTTGCGCTGCACCAACGGCAGAGGACTCGTTTGATGCAAACATTCCCTGCACGTTCGGAAATGCCGTGAGCATGTTCTCGGCTACCTGCAACGACTTGGCAAAGTCGGCCATGCCGAAGCGCTTGTCGGCAATCTTGATGCCGGGGAATTTACTCTTGATCGTATCTTCGAAGCCCGACTCGCGCGCCATCGTGGATGCCGCGCCCGGCTGCACGGCCACCATCACCACCTCGCCCTTCCCACTTAAAATCTCACCCATCCGCTCTGCCGCCATTTTTCCCGCGCCATAGTTGTCGGTCGCCACCTGGGAAACAAAGTTCGGAGTGTCGACGGCAGAGTCGAAAATGATCACCGGAATGCCCGCTTTGGTTGCGCGGTCGACCACGCCTGCCATGGCAGTTTTGTCGATCGGGGCGAGACAGATAGCGTCGACACGCCGGTTGATCATCGCTTCTACGATCTGAATCTGGCCGGTAAAGTCGGTTTCCGATGCCGGACCGTTCCAAATGATATCCACACCCGCGGGCTTGGCGACACTCATCGCACCGGCATGAACCGATTGCCAGAACATGTGCGCGCGCCCTTTCGGAATGACGGCTATGGTGCGGGTATTCTGGCGATTGCAGGCCGAGAGAAAAAGGGAAAGGGCCAGCGCGCAGAGGACACTGGCCCGGAAGATAGGAAGTCGCATCGACATATAGGCTACTACGTGAGCGCAACTCCGCCTAAGATACAGGGATGCGGCGGCGCGACGTACTGTTTGCACTTGCGGGTCCGGTGGCTCAGCGGCCAAACATCGTTTTCATTCTGGTCGACGACTTGCGCTTTGACGAATTGCACTGCACGGGGCATCCTTTTGCCGAGACGCCGCATGCGGACCGTCTGGCGCGGGAAGGGGCGAACTTCCGCAACGCCTTCGCCACCACGCCGCTTTGTTCGCCATCGCGGGCCAGCTTTCTCACGGGGACATATGTTCACACCAATGGCGTCGTCGATAACGTGGCTCGCGATGCGCACAGCCACGGGCTGATTACGTGGCCCCGTTTGTTGCACGAAGCCGGTCACGCAACGGCCTTCCTTGGGAAGTGGCACATGGGTAACGACGATTCGCCGCGCCCGGGCTTCGACCGTTGGGTCAGCTTTCGCGGCCAGGGAGAATGCAACGATCCGCCTCTCAACATCGACGGCAAATCGGTCGCTACCAAGGGATACGTCACCGATATCCTTACCGACCACGCAGTCGGCTTTATCGAACAACCGCGCAGCCAACCGTTCTGCCTTTATATCGCCCACAAAGCCGTCCATCCAAACGTTCAGCAGAACGACGACGGCTCGGTGAATCCATCCGCCATTGACGCCGACGACGCCTTTATCCCGGCCGAGCGGCACCAGCGGCTCTATGAGGGCCGCACGCCGCCGCGTCGCGGCAACTATCTGAAGCCGCCGAAGGGCAAGCCCGCGCTCGAACGTAGTTTGGCAAACGTCACGGCGTTGGGTCCTCGAACGGCGACCTCGGACAAAGCGATCCTCAACCGTCTACGCATGGCGAAGGCAGTCGACGATTCGCTTGGCCGCGTGCTGGCGGCGCTGGAGAGGATCGGCCAACTCGACCGGACACTCGTGATATTCACCTCTGATCATGGCTATTTCTACGGGGAGCACTGCCTGGGACCGGAACGCCGTTTGGCCTACGAAGAGACGATCCGTATTCCGATGTTGGTCCGATATCCTCGGCGATTCGCTGCGGGTTCGCGGCCGGAGCAGTTTGTGTTAAGCGTCGACGTGGCCGCGACGGCGCTGGCCGTGGCGGGAGTGGCGGCTCCACGGCCGTTCCATGGACGGCCATTCTGGGCAATGCCGCAACGTGACGCCGTGCTGGTTGAGTATTTCAGCGACAGTGTGTTTCCGCGAATCCGCACGATGGGCTATTCCGCCATTCGCACGAAGCGATGGAAGTACATTCACTATCGCGAGCTGGAAGGAGCGGACGAACTGTACGATTTGCAGTGGGATCCGTTCGAGCTGGAGAACGTGATCGCAAAGAAAGGAAGCCCACTCACGCGCCTGAAAGCGCGGTTGAACAGGCTTCTGGCAGAAACCGGCGATAGCCGGACAGTGGCAGCGAATCGCTGCCACACGAGCAATCCTTACGGAAGCTTCGGCTCCGCGATGTCGTAAGTCACGTCGAGCGATTTGAGGAACGCCATCAAATCGGCCCTTTCCTGCTTGGTCAACTTCACCGGCTTCAGGTTCGTTTTGTCGAGCCAGGGATTGTCCTTGCCGCCATTGACCATGATGTCCACCGCTTCGTCGAGCGTGGCGACGCTGCCGTTGTGGAAGTACGGAGCGGACTTCGAAATGTCGAGCAGGGTGGGGTTCTTGAACGCGCCCTTGTCCTTCTCGTCCTTGGTGACAACGAACCGGCCGAGGTCGGGGGTCGGGGCGTCCATGCCGATACCGACGTTGTGGAATTGCATGTCGCTGAGCAGCTTGCCATCGTGACAGTTGTCGCACTTGGCTTTTTCGTGGAAGACCTTGTAGCCACGCTGGGCCTGGGCGGAAAGCGCCTTCTTGTCGCCGGTCATGAAGCGCATCCACGCCGAGCGTTCCTTGGTGGCCACGATGGTGCGCATGAAGGCGGCAAGCGCCTTGGCTACGTTATCGGGTGTGGCCGGGCCGCCAAAGACGGACTGAAATTGCTGGCGGTAACCCGGGAGTTCGTTCAGCTTCTTGGCAATGTCGTCGGTGGAGGGCCGACCGTCCTTTCCGGACACGCCCATGTTGGCACCGGTCCATGCACCGATGACCTGGCGTTCCAGCGTTGGCGCGCGGCCATCCCAATAGATGGCAGGCAGGTAGCCGACGTTCCACATGGTGGGAGCGGAGCGGGTGAGCTTGGCGCCGAAGGGTCCCGTGCCGGTGGCTTCACCGAGCGTGAGTCCCTTTTCCTTGAGATGGCAGGAATAGCAGGCCTTCGTTCCATCGCCGGAGAGGCGCTTGTCGTAGTAAAGCTGTTTCCCCAGCTCGACCTTGGCCACCGTCATGGGGTTGTCGGCGGGAATCTTCATCGCCTCATAGTTCGGGACTTCGGGAAACTGTTGGCCGAGGCCAAGCGCCGCTGTGGCGATGCAAAGAACGAGCGTCCGTTTCATGCGGTGCATCCTTTCGTGATTCAAATTTGACTAGCCGCGCGTGCTGGCGGCGGGAATCTTCTTCGTCAGGTCGACCATTTCGGCAATCGATTCGCTGCCGATGGTGAAGCAATCGATGCAATCCTGCGCCAGCGCGAACTGGAGGGATTCATCGACCTTGTTGCGCAGTTTACCCGCGCCCAAAATCTTCATACCGATGACGCCTTTGCCCTTGGCCTTCATCTCGCGCAGCACACCGAGGACGGTGGCCGGGTCGGCATCCATGGCAACCTGCGCCGGATTGATGCGGGCGAGGTCGACTTCCACCCACGGCTCGGCAGCGGCTGTTTTCAGCGCATCCAGCGTGTGGCACGAGGTTCCCTTGGTGCGGATGATACCCTTCGCTTTGGCTTCTTGCAGGACGTTCATCGCGCCGCGCTTGCGCTCGTTCCAATCCTTGTCGAGCATGCAGTGCAGCAGGACGATGTCGATGTAGTCGGTACCCAACTCGCGGCGGAAGCGGTCGAGATCGGCCTTCATCTCCGCTTCTGTGTTGGCGTGGGTCTTCGTCAAGATGGTGACGTTTTCCCGCTTCACATATTTCAGCGCGGCCTTGGCGTGCGGGTGCGTGCCGTATTGATCGGCGCAATCCCAGAAGGTGACGCCGTTGTCGAAGCCGGCCTTGAACAGGCCCGCCAAGCCTTCGACGCCGAGTTTCTTCGTTTGATTGGAACTGCCACCGACTCCATT
>DASRHX010001164.1:0-2722 GCA_035650295.1 Bryobacteraceae bacterium
GTTTCTGCTGACGACAGGTATTCTATTCGCTCTGATCGCCGTGGGTCACGTTTTGCGCATTCTGTTTGCGGTGACCGTCGTTGTGGCAGGGAACTCCGTTCCCATGTGGCCCAGCGTTGTCGCCGCAGTCGTGACGATCTATCTCGCCTATGAGGCTTTTCGACACAGAGCCAACACCAGCGTGCTGTAGTCGCGGTCTATCGATCGGTCGCCGGCACGGCCCGAGCAACCTCCGCGTCGGATGCGAGGCGCGCGCCAGCGCTAGCGATCAGCTCCTCCAGGTCAAAATCAGCTGGAAGCGGAGGATCCACTTGATACATTGCTCTATCCATCTGGGCCGGAGGTCCCACCAGTTGATTGCCAAACCTGTAAGCTTTCATTGCATTGACCGATCTCATGAAGTCCACCCAGATCGGAAGCGCTGATTTCGCTCCCTCCATGCCGAGGTCACGATTGTCGTCGTAGCCCACCCAAACCACGCAAACAAGACTGTCCGTGAATCCGGCGAACCAACCGTCGTCGTCGGTTCCCGTCTTACCCGCAGCGGCGAACGGAAGCCGTCCCGCTGCCCAAGCCGTACCGTACTGCACCACCCCTCTTAACATGCTTGCCAATATCTGGGCGGTTTCAGGTCGCATGACGCGCACAGCTTTCACTGGCGCCTCACGAATCGCACCGCCTTCCCAATCGCGGACGCGCTCGATAAAGTATGGCTTTACCGCGATCCCCTGATTGGCGAATGCGGTGTAGGCTCCGGCGAGTGCCAGCGGCGACACTTCGTAGCTGCCAAGTGCGGCCGACGGCGTCGAGGCAATACCCTCCAACCCAGCGGCCCTCGCAAGGTCCGTGACGTGGGAGTAGCCCACCGATTCCGCCAGACGCACCGCTGGAACGTTCAAGGATTGGCGTAGCGCCTGTTGCAGCGTTACGCGTCCGTGATACACGTCCCCGAAATTTCGAGGTGCATAGGTCGCTCCGTTGAAAAGGAATTCGCGCGGGATGTCGTTCACTTCCGAATATGGTCCTAGCGCGCCTGAACGCGAGCTATATTCGAAGGCCGCCGCATAGACGAACGGCTTGAACACCGACCCCGGCTGCCGTTGTGCCTGAGCCCGGTTTACCTGGCTCGCTAGAAAGTTGGTCCCGCCCACAAGCGCCCGTATCGCGCCGGTTCGGGGATCGAGCGCAACCAGTGCAGCTTCCACTTTTCCATGCGTACCAGGCCGTCGATTCAGCTTTTCAACCCCTCGGTGAATGGCTTCCAATGCTTTTTGCTGCAAATGAGCATCCAACGTGAGCGTGGCTTCGACCGGCTGATCATTGCCCATAGAGACACCTAGCTCACGTGCTGCGAGCTGGAGGTAATGCGCATTGCCAGACTGCAACTCCGCAAGTTGCACGGGCATTTCGCGCGATTCCGCCTCTTCTCGATCGGTAATCAGGCCGCGCTTTCTCAACAACCTCAACACGAGGTTACGCCGTCTGAGCGCTGCTGCAGGCCTGTTTCGATTCAGATTAGAGGGCCGCTGAATCGTGCCCGTAATGAGTGCGATGTTTTCGGGCGCCAACTCCGAAAGCCTTTGTCCCAGAAATGCAAGAGAAGCATCCGCTACCCCGACGATTTCGTACGGTCCGGCATTCCCAAAAGGGACAGTGTTCAGGTAAAGCTCCAAAATCTGCCGCTTGCTGAGCCGGCGTTCAAGCGCGAGGGCAAAGACTCCTTCCCGGAACTTGCGGCTCAAGGTGCGCTCGCTCGAGGTGAACAGGGTTCTCGATAGCTGCTGTGTGAGTGTGGACGTACCTCGCGGGCTTTCGCGATCCCTTAGCGCGATGAGCAACGCCCCGGTCGTCCGAACCAAATCAATGCCAGGGTGGAAGTAGAATCGCCTATCTTCCACCGCAACGACAGCGTCGCTGAGTTGCTTAGGGATTTCCTCCAGTTTCGTCCAGTTGCGCGGTTGGTAACTGTGGCCGGTCGCAGGCACGAGTTGGATAGTTGTACACCCTTCGCACTTCCAAATTACTCGTTCAGCCATCAGGCGCTTCAATCGCCCGTCTATGGTTTGATCGATGCCGCGCCATAACCATGCGATCGTAAACGCAACAAGCACAAGAGCAACAGACCCACCGGCAATCAGTTTCGAACGAAGCGTATTCAGCTGCACAATCTCTGCATGTGCAATTTGATAGCCGTTTGTGGCACAACTTCCATCCAGTGGGAACGCGGGCTACGCCTCGATTCGCGTATGGCGCTGTAAGTCCTCTACCAGGACTGTCCGCCTAGCGGCACATATCGGCAGCAGGCCACAATTTATTCGCATCCTGCGCGGATTTGACTTGGCTTTCTCCCCGTTCAGAGTGATGAATCGTCGTGCGAGGAGATCAAATGAAACAGCGCACCACGAACCGCCCTGCCCCTACGCCCGGATTCGCCACTCAGATCACGGACGAAACGAATCTCGGCATTGCCCTTTTGATCGCCGAGGATGATTCTGGTGCCTACTGGCCGCTGGGTCCGGTTTCGACCATTCCAGAGGCGAGGGAGTTCGCCTACCCGATTGGCCGGCGGCTCGGCTCGCTGACATCTGGAACAGCTTCGCCGGCGTCGCGCCCTTCGACGATTTGAAGGTGGTCACGAAATTCAAAGATCGCAACACCGGTGTCAACCGTATCTGGAAAGCGATCCAGCGACTGATCCCCGAAGCTGCGCAGCACGCGGCCC
>DASRHX010001165.1:0-7698 GCA_035650295.1 Bryobacteraceae bacterium
TCGACGCCGTGAGGGTTCTGGCCATTGATCGTAAAGTTCACGGCGATGTTGAGCGCCTCAGCGTTGCGGCCGAGCTGCGCCGCGCGCTCCTGCAGAGCCTTCACTTTGGCCAGGTCCAATGCACGCGGGTGCGGTCCCGCGGCGAGCATCCCTTGAGCTGTGGTGTAGTGCGGGTCTAATTCGTCGAACGATATTGCTTTGGGCCAATGGAATTGCTCGAACACCTCACGATCAGGCCGGATGGCGACGTTCGCATTGATCAGAGAGGTGCCGCCGAGTCCCGATCCCTTAATGACGGAGATGTCCTGGTAACTGAGGAACTCGAACAGGCCGAGAGGATTCAGGTCGCCCCGAGCCGCGCCCAGCACGTCGGGGAGATTCTCGGGGAAATGACCCGGCTCCCATTCCTTGCCCCGCTCGAGAATACAGACAGCCGGCTTCGGGTTGAGTTGCGCCGAGGCGAGCCGCGCGGCGGAAATCGCGC
Source organism: Bryobacteraceae bacterium (assembly GCA_035650295.1). Classification (GTDB taxonomy): domain Bacteria; phylum Acidobacteriota; class Terriglobia; order Bryobacterales; family Bryobacteraceae; genus JAFLBB01. The sequence continues at coordinate 485 of DASRHX010001165.1, forward strand.
CTCCATATCCGGAGCCGATTACGACCACGTCGTAAGAGTTCTTGCGCTGATTCCAGGGCGTGGCGAGCATAGATAGAGGGATCCTTTCACATTGCGTGGCGGGGGTAGTCGGAGCCCTCCCGTCGTCATTCGTTAAGCCGTGCCATTGATCGTTCCAACGGCATCAGGCTCAAATCGATTGCCTGGGTGGAAAGAGTTTATCTCACTTCGCGAGGCTGCGTCAGGCTATAGCGAAAGTCTATCGACAGGCGCGGAGCACGGCTTATATTCGGCAGCGCGGCGTGTTCGGTGCGCGAGGAAAAGAAGATTGCGTCGCCCATTGAACAGGGGATAGGGCGCGGCGCCGTGGAAGGCCAAACCACCAGCGGACCGCGTTCGATGGGACAATCGTCGAGCGGAATCCAAGCGATCCAAAGTGGGTCCTGCGCCAGGTAGTCGGCATCTTTATGCGGCGGAGTGGGCGGCTCGCCTGGGGCCACGATGCGAAGCACATCAGCGTGAATCGGCGCAAGACCGGCGCCAAGGATTGCCGTCAACGAATCGGTCAAAGACGGGTCGTTTCGAAGCCTGCTAACAAGTTCGAGTGGCATGATGTCGCGTTGAATCGCGACTAGATTGGATAAGCCCCGGAGCGCAAGCGAAGCGATCACCGCGCCGCGCAGCGCTGTGATGAGTGCCGGATCGAGAAGTCCAGGCCGGCAGGCGTAACCCTCTTGACGCGCGATGTCAGCCCACTCGCTCACGCCGCGGGGATGGGCCGGTAGACCGGGTCCCGCAGCAGCCCCATGCGGCGGAGGTTGTGTTCGGCCTTGTAACGAAGCGCCTCGCGAATCGCGTCCCGCACGCATGAGGAATAGCGGAAGAAATCGAGTTCGAGATTTGCGTCGTCGATGTAGTGGCGATAGAAGCGGTCAAAATCCGAGATCGGTGGGTAGGCGGTGTAGTGCGAGTAGCTCTCGCGCAGCCACCAATCGGAAAATCCATATTGGAAGTGGAAGTCCTCGTAGAGAGGAGTGCCGGGAAAGGGAACGGCGACGCCCAAGGTAGAGAAACTATCAACCATCGGCGCGATTGACTCCATGAATCGCAGTGTGTTGTGCAGCGTGGCGGGAGTGTCCTGCGGAAAGCCAAGCATGAAGTTGCACGCCGTGGTGAGTCCCAGCGCCTTCGACCATTCGAGCGCCTGCACCACGTGTCGTGTGGCCACACCCTTCTTGATCACGCGCAGAATTCCGTCGTCGCCACTCTCGACGCCGAAGTTGACGGAAACGCATCCGGCGCGCTTCATCGCCGCCAGAAGCGCTGGAGTCACCATGTTGGCGCGCGTGATCGCACTCCATTGGATAGGGAAACGCAAATCCGACTCAAAGGCGGCGCAAAGTTCCATCAGCCGTTTGGAGTCGGCGGTAAATGCGTCGTCCCAGAACGGGAAAAAGGTTAGGCCAAAGCGCTGGTTGTAGGCGTTCAGCTCGTCCACTACGTGCGCCGCGGACCGGAAGCGAAAGCGGCGTCCGGTGACATAGTTGGCACAGAAGGTACAGCGCGCCGGGCATCCACGCGAGGTCAGAACACCGCCGGGAATGATGTCTTGAGAGCCGGTTTGATACCAGCGCGAGTCGAACAGATGCTGCGCGTGAAGCGGGTGCGGGAGCCGGTCGAGATCCTCGAGTGGAGAGGCCGGAGGGCCGGGCGCGAGCGCGCCGCCGTTGCCGCGGTACCAGATGCCGGGGATACGGGCGAAGTCTTCGCGATCACTCGCGGCCGCTACCGCGCGCATCGCCTGTTCGGCTTCTCCGGTGACGACGACATCGAAGCCGCGTGACAACGGCTCCAAGGGTCGCGCCGTTGCGTGGGGGCCACCGGCGACCAGCAGCGGCGCGAGTCCACGCAGGTGCGGAACGAGTTGATAGGCGTGCCATACCCAACGCGTGAACAGGGCCACACCAATGATGTCCGGACGCATAGCCTCCGCCTGCCGGACGATCTCTTCCGCTGTTGGATGATGCTCGCGCGCCGCTGCGTCAACTACCGCAACTTCGTGCCCGCCGTCCAGCAACGAAGCGGCAAGCGACTGCAGCCCGAGCAGCGGAGCGCCGAGGCGTTCCGGTGATGGCGGCTCGATAAGAAGAATGCGTTTCAGGCAAAGCCTCCGGGCATCATGTTGCCGACGCCGCCGACAACCGGACCTACGGGCACGTAAGGAGGCGCAAACGAGGGCACGGGCCCGCTGCCCATCACCAGTTTCACTGTCATTCTCGTGAGCAAGTGTCCAATTTCCAGATCGAAGGCAGCGAGCACCGCATCGATCACCGGATCGGCGCTTGCGTCTGGAAACAGCTGCGCGCGAGCCATCAATTTCATCGGGGCGGTCGAGAGAAGCCCGCGCGCATGCGTCAACTGCATGAATGGACTTGGGACATTCGGCATTGGCGGCGCAAACGGGCCGGGAAATGCGGCAAACGCCGGATACCACGGAAGTCCCGGCACCCTCACGCTGGCGCAGAAGGCGATCCACGAAGTTTCGATCGAGGAAGCGATCGCCGATATGAGCTTCTTTTGAGCTTTGTCCGTTTTCGATATAAGAGAAGGGCTATTAACGATATTCGGCCCTAGCGGGGGGCTGTTCAGTATGCCTCCGGTGGCCACTAGCGAATTGATCACAACACCCGTGAGGGTGGCTTGCAGCCGCCACATCTGCAGGCCATAGCCGATTCCGGAATGAATGTCTTTAGCGAGGGCACGAGCAGCTTTGTCGTTGGGGAGAAGCGCATCGATGTGGATGTCGCCTATGGACCCGATATCTGAGGGCATGGATCCTCCTTTCAAATGCAGCGCGGTCGCCGTACATAATGGCACAACGTCGCCACCGGCGGCCGATTCTCCCGTGCCGCGGCATCGATCACGGCTACATCATGGCCGGCGGCCAGCAGAGAGACGGCCAACGATTGCAATCCCAGCAACGGAGCGCCGAGGCGTTCGGGCGATGGCGGCTCGACGAGGAGTACACGTTTCAGGCAAAGCCTCCAGGCGTCATGTTGCCGACGCCGCCGACAACCGGGCCCATCGGCACGAACGGAGGGGCGAACGAGGGCACCGGTCCCGTGCCGAGAACATTGGTGACCAACGTCATTGTCCTCCACAAGAGGATGAACTGCTCGAATGCTCTGAGAGCCGCGTCCACCACCTTCTCCGCGCTCTTGTCCGGCGCCAGTTGCGCCATGACTTGCGGTTTCATGACACCAACCGAAATCAGCCCTGGCACTTGCGTGAGCGCGGCAAATGGAGTGGGCACGTTAGGCATGGGCGGAGCGACCGGAGAGGGAACCGCCGCGAAGGCGGGATACCAGGGTAGTCCCGGCACGCGTACGGTGGAGGTGAATAGGAACCAAGTATTTCCCACTACCGTTGCCACCGCCTTCACAAGTTTTTGCTCAGAAGCGTTCTTACCGGGAAGAGCGGCGATGATGAGCGGCGTCAGCGGAGGACCGACGATCGTTCCACCCGACGCGGTCACGGAAGTCACGGTAACTCCGATGAGGGTCGCGGTCGACTGCCAGGCGCGGTGCGCTTGCTTGATTGCGCGAAAGATATTGATAGCCAGCGTCTGGCCCTCTATATCGTTCGGCATGAGGACCTTGATCTGAAATTCGGCCGCATCGAGCCCTGCGGGCGCCTTCACGGGCGCGGCGGGCGCCACTGGATTGCGGCGCTGTCGCGCGCTGGGAGGCAGACTGAAATCGTCAATGGAAAACGGCATCCGACCTCCTAATTGCGGAACACGCGGTCCGAGTGGAGATCATAATGGCATATCGGCACGAGGGAAGATAGACTGTCCACATGAACCGGATCGCATGGCTGGCCTTGGCGGCGAGCGCCACGCTCTGGGCGCAGGACGTGAAGCGGCCGCCAATTACGGGCGTGGCACACATTGCGCTGTACGTAAAAGACATCGCGGCCGCACGGAACTTCTACACAGGGCTGCTCGGATATCAGGAGTGCTTCGACCTGAAAAACGCCGACGGGTCATTGTCGCTGACGTTCGTCAAAGTAAACGACCGGCAGTATATTGAGCTGTTCCCCGAACAGAAGCCCGCGACGGACCGGCTGAATCACATCTCGATCGAAACCACCGATGCGGAAGCGATGCGGAAATATCTGGCGTCGAAGGGTGTGAAGGTGCCGGAGAAGGTCGGGAAGGGGCGCATCGGGAACTTGAACTTCAACGTGAAGGACCCCGAAGGGCACACGGTGGAGATCGTGCAATACATGCCCGATGGCTGGAGCATGCGCGACAAGGGTAAGTTCATGCCGAAAGAGCGCGCGTCGGCGCGGATTCTGCACGTGGGGATTCTCGTTGGCTCCTTGAGTAAGTCGATGGCGTTCTACCGCGACATACTCGGTTTCCAGGAGTTTTGGCGCGGCACGCGCGATCCAAAGGCGCTGAGCTGGGTAAATATGCGCGTGCCGGATGGAACCGACTACATCGAGTTCATGCTCTACAAGGACCTGCCGTCCGAGACGGCGCGGGGTACGCAGCATCACGTGGCGCTCGAAGTGCCCAACATGGACGCCTCTTTGAAGTGGCTGGAACCGAGGGCGAAGGCGACAGGTTATTCGCAGCCGATGGAGATTCGCACGGGCGTAAACCGGCGGCGGCAGCTGAACCTCTTCGATCCGGATGGAACGCGCTCGGAATTAATGGAGCCACGCACCGTGGATGGCGTGCCGCCGCAGAGCTCACCCGCTCCTCCGCCGATCGAGTAAGGGCCGATACAATAACGGCAGCATGAAGTTTTTCCTGGTGGCCGTGCTCGCCGCGCTTTGGTGCGCGGATGCGGCCGAGGTGCAATTCAATCGCGATATTCGACCGATCCTTTCCGATCGGTGCTTCGCATGCCACGGGCCGGACAAGAATCAGCGCAAGAGCAAGCTGCGCCTGGATTCCGAGGCCGACGCGAAGGCCGATTTGGGCGGAGGAAAGCGCGGCATCGTCGAGGGGAAACCCGATGAGAGTTTGATCATTCAGCGCGTCGTCGCGGAGAACAAGACTCTCCGCATGCCGCCCGCATATCTGGGACACGAGCGGTTGAAGGATGCCGAAATTGCGCTGTTGCGGCGGTGGATCGCCGAGGGCGGACATTATCAGAGTCATTGGTCGTTTATTGCGCCGGTGAAGGCGGAATTACCGCGGGTACGGCAGTCCGCGTGGCCCAGGAACGCAATCGACCATTTCGTGCTGGCGCGCCTGGAACGCGAAGGGATGAAGCCGTCGGCGGAGGCGGACAAGGCTCGGCTGTTACGGCGCGTGACGCTCGATCTGACCGGCCTTGCTCCGGCTCCGGAAGAGTTGAGCGCTTTTCTCGCCGACACGTCGCCGAATGCCTATGAACGCGTCGTCGACCTGCTACTCGCGTCGCCGCGCTACGCCGAGCGGATGGCGATCCGATGGCTCGAAGCCGCGCGGTATGCGGATACGAACGGCTATCAAAGCGACGGACCGCGCGACATGTGGCGCTGGCGCGATTGGGTGATCGCCGCGTTTCAGAAGAACATGCCGTTCGATCAGTTCACCCTCGAGCAGATAGCCGGGGACCTGTTGCCCAACGCCACACTCGACCAGAAAATCGCAACGGGCTTCAACCGCAATCACCGTACAACGGCCGAGGGAGGGATTGTGGATGAAGAGTTCCGCGTCGAATATGTGGCCGACCGCGCGGAGACCACGTCGATGGTATGGCTCGGGGCGACGCTCGGCTGCGCGCGCTGCCACGAACACAAATACGATCCGTTCACTCAGAAGGAGTTCTACTCACTGTTTGCCTTCTACAACAATGTGCCCGAGAAGGGCTTCGTTTATAACTTCGGCAACGAGGAACCGTTCATCAAGGCTCCGCTACCGGAGCAGGCGGCGAAGCTGGCAGTGTTGGACACGGCAGTGGCAAGTGCCCACGCAGCCGTGGAGGCGCTGAAGCCAAAGGTCGAGAAGGCGCGGCGAAAGTGGGAGAAGGAGATTGTGCGTGGCGCTGCCGCCGACTGGGTTCCCTCCGAGGCGCTGGCGCTACGCGTCGACAAAGCCGGCGAGTTCGATGGCAAGCGCGTCGAGCAGATTGCGCCGGCGAGCGAGGTGCGGCTGAACTACCGCGATCCGTTCACATTTGCGGCATGGATCGAGCCGCGCGAGACCAAGGGCGCGATTCTCAGCAAAGCCGAGGACTATTGGGAAGGCACAGGACACGGGCTCTATCTCGTCGATGGCAAGCTGCGGTTGCATGTGGTGTTCCGCTGGACCGATTTAGGATTTCGTGTCGAGACCGAGGAGCCGGTGCAGCTCGGCGTGCGGCAGCATGTGGCCGTGACTTACAGCGGCAGCATGAAGGCAAAGGACGCGCGCATCTATGTGAATGGGCGGCCGCAGCGAATGAAGATCCTATTCGACCAAGGCATCTGGCCGCTCGATCCGAGGGAGCCGTGGCGCGTGGGCGCGGGCGGCGGTCTACGGTTCAATGGACGCATTGACGGCGTGCGAGTGTGGCGGCGTGAAATGCGTGCGGAGGAGATCGCCGTGGTGGCATTGGAAACTCCCCTGGAGGCGATCGCGAAGAAGAAACCTAAGCAGCGCAGCGAGGCCGAGCGGGAGAAGCTACGGCTGGCATTTCTAGACCTGGACGCACCGCCGGAGTTGCAGCAGGCACGGGCGCGATTGGGCCAAGCGCAGATCGAGCGCGATGCCTTCTACGCGAAGATTCCCACGGTGATGGTGATGGAGGAGCGCGCCGAGCGGCGCCCAACATTTCTGCTCAAGCGCGGCGCCTACGATGCGCCGGGAGATCCGGTGGAGCCCGCAACGCCCGCGGTGCTGGGCGCCTGGAATCCGGAGTGGCCGAAGAACAGGCTAGGCCTGGCGAAGTGGCTGGTGTCGCGCGACAACCCGCTGACGGCGCGCGTAACGGTAAACCGCCTTTGGCAAATGCTGTTCGGCATGGGACTTGTGAAGACAGTCGAAGACTTTGGCTCGCAGGGAGAGTGGCCCGTGCATCAGGAACTCCTCGATTGGCTGGCCGTAGAATTCATGACATCGGGTTGGGACGTAAATCACATCCTCAAGACGATGGTGATGAGCGCGACGTATCGGCAGTCGTCGAAGGTGACGCCCGAGATGGTGGAGCGCGATCCGGATAATCGCCTGTTGGCGCGAGGCGCGCGGGAGCGGTTGG
>DASRHX010001166.1:0-3985 GCA_035650295.1 Bryobacteraceae bacterium
CACTATCAAGGATTTTTTCTGGCGGCGCCTGGGGAGCGTCCGCGGCCTGCACATGCACAAGGTCGGCAAGAGGCGTGGCCGCGATGTCGCGCACAGTTGCCCCCGCATGATGCCAATGCCAGGAATCAACCAGCACGCCGATCTGCTTCCCGCACGACTTGGCGAAGGCGAGCATCTCGTCGTGGCGATAGATGAATTCGTAGGGGCCTCGCTTACGCAGGTGAAGAGGACCCAGGTATTCGAGCCCTAACCGCACACCGTGCTTTTCCAACAAATTATTCACGGCCTGGAAACGCTTCTGCCACACCTTTCGCTGCTCTTCTTTCGGCACTTCGCACCAGGACGGCACCCAAGTGGACATGCGCGGGCAACCAATTTCCTTGGCCAGCACAACGGCTGGTTCAAGCTTCCGCATACCTTCTTGAAAAACCGCGTCATCTTTCCGGAACTCTACCGGCATGCTTACAACAGCAGGTTTCAGGTTCCGCTCTCGCAGAACTTCCTTCACCTTGGCTACGCCCATTTCAAACACTTCGGAGTGTAGTAAGTCCACGCCGGCGAAGCCGACCGCGTGGGCGATTCGGGCGAATTCCTCCCAATTTGGACGGCGGGAGACAAGCGTGCCGTTCAGTGCAATATACATAGCGATAATACCAGTGTAACGGGCCCACGCCTACACAATGCGACAATAGTAAACTCGCATGCAGTTACCCCGTAACCCTTCCCTTCGCAATATTGCCATCATTGCTCACGTCGACCATGGCAAGACCACGCTTGTCGATGCCATGTTCCGCCAGAGCGGCGTCTTCCGGCCGAACGAGCAGATTACCGAACGCGCCATGGATTCCAACGAACTCGAGCGCGAGCGCGGCATCACGATTCTCGCCAAGACTACCGGCGTCCGCTACCACGACGTCAAGATCAACATCGTCGATACGCCCGGCCACGCCGATTTCGGCGGAGAGGTTGAACGCGCACTGAAGATTGTCGATGGCGTGATGCTGTTAGTAGATGCTTCAGAGGGACCGCTACCGCAGACGCGCTACGTGTTGATGAAAGCCCTGGAGGCGCGGCTTACGCCAATTGTCGTCATCAACAAGATCGACCGGCCCGATGCGCGTATTCAAGAAGTCCTGAACGAGGTTTACGATCTCTTCATCGACCTCGACGCGAAGGAAGACCAGCTCGACTTCCCGATCATCTACACCATCGCCCGCGATGGCATCGCGCAAACTAGCCCCGATGAAAAGGGCACAGATCTGCGCCCATTGTTTGAAGCAATTCTCGAGCACATTCCCGGGCCGGAAGGCGATCCCGACGGAGTCTTCCAGATGTTAGTGGCCAACCTCGATTACTCGGACTACCTTGGCCGGCTGGCGATCGGCCGCGTGTTCAACGGGACCCTGCATTTAGGCGAAGAGGTCGCCATAGTCAAGCTCGACGGTTCAGTGCAGAAGACGCGCATCACGAAGCTCTACTCGTTCGAAGGGCTGAAGCGCGTGGATGAAACTCAGGGCGTGCCCGGTTCAGTGCTGGCCATCGCCGGCGTCGAAGGCATCACCATCGGTGAGTCCATCACCGATGTCAACAATCCGCAGCCGCTTCCCCAGATTCAGATCGATGAGCCGACCATCGGCATGACCTTCACGATCAATACCTCGCCCTTTGCCGGGCGGGAAGGGCAGTATGTCACGTCGCGCAATCTGCGCGACAGGCTCGACAAGGAACTGCTCACCAACGTCTCGATCAAAGTGGAAGAACTAAATCCCGACACGTTCAAAGTTATGGGCCGCGGCGAGCTGCAGTTGGCCATCATTCTGGAAATGATGCGGCGGGAAAGTTTCGAACTGATGGTCGGCAAGCCGGAGATTCTCACAAAAACGATTGACGGAAAACTGCACGAGCCGCTGGAATGCCTTACGGTGGACTGTCCCGAACAATTCACGGGCGTAGTTATGGAGAAGATGGGAAACCGCAAGGGCAAAATGACCCGCATGGTGAACCACGGATCCGGACGCGTCCGTTTGGAATTCGACGTGCCGTCAAGAGGCTTGATCGGATTGCGGGGCGAGATGTTAACCGACACCAAGGGTACGGCGATCATGAACTCGCTGTTTGGCGGATACATTGAGTGGCAAGGAGATATCACTTCGCGGCCGACCGGATCGCTGGTTTCCGACCGCATGGGAAAGGCCACGTCGTATGCGATGTGGAACCTTCAGGAGCGGGGGGAGTTGTTTGTAACCCCCGGAACTGAGGTATATGAAGGCATGATCGTGGGTGAAAACTCCCGCGACAACGACCTCGACGTGAATATTGTCAAAGAGAAGAAGTTGACGAACATGCGTTCGTCCTCGGCCGACGAGGCAATCAGACTTGTTCCGCCGAAAATATTAACCTTGGAACAGGCTATCGAGTTTGTCCGTGACGACGAGTGGGTCGAAGTGACGCCACAGTCGATTCGTCTTCGCAAGAAAATCCTGAAGGCAAACCAGCGTTAGGGGGTTTCCATGAGAATGCACGCCGTGCGTGCAGCAATCTTGTTGATCGCGCCATTGATGCTGGCGGAAACAGAGGTCTCCAAATCCGCCACGCTAACTCCGTCATCGGTTGTCAAGGCCCTTAGAGCCGGAAACCTCCGCTACGTGCGCGGCGCGATGGTTCATCCACACGCAACCTCGGCTGACCGGCGCCGGCTTGCGACAGGGCAGAACCCGCGCGCGGTCATTGTCGGATGCTCCGACTCGCGCGTGCCGCCGGAGATCATCTTCGACCAGGGGCTCGGCGACCTGTTCACCATTCGTGTGGCGGGCAACATTGCGAACCACGAAGTATTGGGATCCGTCGAATATGCTCTCGAGCACTTACACACGCCGGTGATCGTCGTTCTGGGACATGAGAAGTGCGGGGCGGTCAGCGCTGCTCTGCATCCGGAGGGAATTGAAGGGCGCATCAGGGAATTGTTGGACGCCATCCATCCCGCCGTGGATCGCGCCAGGACGCTGCATCATCCTGAATCAGCGCTGCTGCACGACGCCGTCGAGGCCAATGTCGATCTACAGCTTCATCACCTCACCAACGACGATCCGGTCGTGCACGAAGGAGTCATCCACAAGAAGGTCCTCGTGATTGGTGCGATCTACGATCTGGAGACCGGCCGCGTGAGATTTCTCGACAGCAACCCGCTATCGCATTAACGCGCGGGTAAATCGCGGCGGCGGTTACGGGTGAGATCCAGGTAGGAAAGCCGCAGCCGCCATCGCCACTCTCCGCCCGGTTTCAACCTGACCAAGCCATCGCCGGACACCAGCGAGTTCTGCAGGCCGACCCATGGCTCCGGACTGAAGTAGCCCGCGACGGCGTCGCCCCACATGTTGAATAAGCATGCCTCCGGCGGAATCGTGCTCGGTGTGTGCTCCAACAGCACGGTGAGTCCGGCAGGATCGGCGAGCGCCATCCATATGCCACCGGAATAGCCTCCGAGCGTAACGGCTTGCTTGACGGGAAGATCCTTCAGTGAAAGCGGAATAGCCAGGGAGCGCTTCGTTTTTTCGCCGGTTGGCATGAAGCCACTCTTTACGTACTCGATGGTAGATGGAGATTGCAGTGTCGTCTTAAGCGCGTCGGAACCTTCAACCAGCGGCACACGAAAGGTGATGTGATTACCCGCACTAAAAAACATTTCGTCGCCATTTTGTTTGGAAGCGACGGCACGTAGCTCCATACCCAATTCGCCGCCCGTGAGGTCGTACTCGAGCAATAACTTCCAACCGAACGGGTACATCTCACGCGTCTTCGGCGTGTCGACGAGCGACAGCACTGCGCGTGCGCCAGCAGCGTCGCTCTTCATCGACTCCACTTTCCACGCCATATCGCGCGCGAATCCGTGAATCGGCATTGGGTAGCGCTTGCCCTTGTAGTCGTAGGAGGAGCCGGCCGCATCCTCGCTGGGCGCAACGCTCTTTGGAAAGTTCCGCCCCGTGGC
>DASRHX010001167.1:0-3729 GCA_035650295.1 Bryobacteraceae bacterium
GCGGTGAGGAACATGGTGGTTGTGCCCCCGCCCGAGTTACCCGTAGAGGCGAGCCGTGCGGCGTCGACGCGCGGGTGAGAGGCGAGCACATCGAGCGAGCGCACGGAATCCCACACTTGCAGACGCGTGGCGGTGTCGCCGGAGAGGATGAGTTGTTTGCCGGGATAAGTGTGCTCGCTGTCGGCGGAACGCAGCCGCGTGAGTCCGGTTTCCGGATCGGCGTAAGCAGTTCGCTCGCCTTGCCCCATAGGGTCGAATGCGAGAACGACGAAGCCAAGTTGCACGAGGCTCTGGATGCAGTATTGATAGAGCGCGGCGGCTTTGCCGTTGAGGGAATGGCCCATCTGAAAGAGGACGCCGGGAAGACGCTGCTCGCTCGAATTCGGGATGTAGAGGTTAGCAGGGATGAGGAGGCCCGGGCGGGATTCGTAGACGATCTGCTCGACAGTGTAGTTGGGACGCTTGAAGGAACCGGTCGTGCGGACGTTGAGCGGCGTGCGTTCGGGCCGGCCGCCAATGAGAGACCAGAAGCTGTCGCGGACGTGTTTGTGGCGCGCGCGGACAAGGGCGGCGGTGGTGCAGGCGTCAAGCGCGGCGGCGCGCCGTGCGGCGGCTTCGCGGGCGATTCGAGCGAGATAGTCGGGAAGGCAGCGGGAGTAGTTCCGGTAATCGATAGCCGCCCGGGCGTGGGGCGCAAGCGCGGCTGCGGCGGCGGGAAGGGTGAGCAGTGTGCGGCGGGTCATGGAAAGCCTCCCCACTACAATACGATTGTGGAGAGATCCGGGCAGGCCGACAGGTTAGCGCTGGGCATCCGGACCACGCTAACAGGCGCGGCCGTGAATATCCTGCTGGCTGGGGCGAAGGCGGCCGCCGGTGTTCTAGGGAATTCGTTCGCGCTGATCGCGGACGCGGCGGAGTCGCTGACGGATGTGGTGGGATCGCTCGTGATTTTGGGCGGACTCGCATATTCGTTGCGGCCGGCGGACGACAACCATCCCTACGGCCACGGAAAAGCCGAACCGCTGGCAGCGGCACTTGTGGCGGGAGGTCTGGTGGGCGCGGCGCTGGGCATCGCTTATGGGGCATTGGTACAGATCACGTCGCCGCAATCGATGCCGGAGCCATACACGCTGGCGGTGCTGGCGGCAGTTGTCCTCGTGAAGGAACTGATGTCGCGGTATGTGCTGCGGCACAACTTGGAAGTAGGAAGCGCCGCCGTGAAGACCGACGCCTGGCATCACCGAAGCGATGCGATCACATCGGCTTTGGCATTCGTAGGGATCAGCATCGCCTTGATCGGCGGGCGAGGATACGAATCGGCCGACGATTGGGCAGCGGTCGCGGCGGCGGTGATCATTCTCTATAACGCGGCGAAGTTACTACGCGAGGCGTTGTCGGAGCTGACCGATGAAGACGCGCGAAGTCCGGTGCAAGAAAAGTGCATGCGCGTGGCGATGGGCGTTGACGGCGTCGCCAGCGTGGAGAAGTTCCACGTGAGGAAGATGGGGACGAGTTATTACGTGGACATGCACCTGGAAGTGGACGGGTCGCTGTCGGTAAGGCGGGGGCACGAGATCGCACATGCGGTGAAAGACGCGATCCGGGCGGCGGATGCGCGTGTGGAGGATGTGCTGGTGCATGTGGAGCCGCTGAGAGGGACGTAACCGCCGCGCCGGCGTGGGAGCTTCACGCGCGCTTGCGGCCGAGGGCCATGACGAAATACGACGCGCGCGTCGAGCCGACGTTCTTCCAGCCGTGGAAGGAGTTCGAAGCGAGGAAAGCGATCGAGCCGGGGCCAAGAGTGGAGACGACGCCGTCGATGGTCACTTCGAGCGTGCCCTGGCGCAGCAACATGACTTCGACATGCTCGTGTTTGTGCGCGGCGTGGGGCATGTTGCCAGGGGCGAGTTCGGTTTCGTGGACCTCGACGGCATAGCCGGTATGGGTTTCCCCGTCAAATATGGCGCGGCCCTTGTTGCCATTGGGATTGTCACGAACGGGGAGATCTTCATGGCGGTAAGTCTTGGCAGGGAGGGTTTTGGATTGCGCTTCGGCGCCGTGAGCGGCTAGAAGCGGAAGCAGCATGGCGAGTTCGCGGCGTGGGATGTCCATGATTGTGTCCTTACGGTTGAGGTTTGATGAGAATGGGTTTTGCCTGATCGGTGGTCATTGTATCCGGAAGTAAGTAGACTTCGCCACGTGTATTGGAGAAGTAGATCCGCGATGGCGACGGACTAAGTGGATTGCCGTCCGCCCAGAGCGAGCAGAAGTCCGGATGGTAGTTGAGCGGGCGGCGAACGTAAGTATGGTTGTAACGTGAGTTACGCGTGTGCTGGATAGTAAGTTGCCACTCGGCGCCGCCGCTGTAAGTCTCCCAGGTCTCGACTTCGCCGCCGGCCGAGTGGGGCTGCGGGCCTGGTCCGGTAGGCGCGAGATAACGATAGCGCTGGCCGGAGAGGATATAGAGGGAGCCGTGATCGTAGTTGTGATCGGTAGTGGTGATGCGGGAGTAGAGCCAAGTTTCTCCGTCCCACCTGGCGGTCCAGAGCGTGCGAGAACCACTCGCGGGGCCGGATTGGTAGCCACGGCTGGCGAGAAAGGCGATGATGGGGCGGCCCTCGGGATCAAACTGAATGTCCTTCAGGTAGACGAGCAGTCCGTCTTTGCGGAAGTCGCGGACGAGTGAGGGATGTTCATCCCAGCGGATGGGCGGGCGCACTGGCGTACCCTCGACCGTGTTCCAGGTTTGGCCCATGTCGGAGGTTTCCAGATAGTAAATATTCGTGCGGGCGTTGAGGCCAACGGGGGAAGGATGTAAGTCGAAGGCCGTGGCGATCTTGTTGCGGTGTGGCCAGGAGACTTGATAATGACCCAGTTGCGCGAAGGCGAGTAAGTTAGGGTCGGACCACTTACGGCCATCGCGGCTGGTCATCCAGTGCAGTGCGCGGCCTGAGGTGTTCTTGCCCGGGATCGGCTGATAGCGGGTGTGAAGGAAGAAGAAGCCGCGGCCAGGAACATACCACGGCTGCGGGTAAGACCAGTTCGTTTTTGTGATGAGCTCGAAGTCGTCGATCGAATATGGGCGGCGGCCGCGGTGAAGAAAAGATGGCCGTGAGGTTCCGTGGGCGGGCGAGAAGATCCAGAGGTAGCCGTCGTCGTCGATGGAGAGAACCGGGTTGTCGTGTGCGTCTTCGGTTTCCTTGTTGAGCAGGATGACGGGACGCGGGACCGTGCCGGTGGCGTGGTCGTAGTAAGAGACCATGTGCAGGAGTTGGGGTTTAGCGGCGAGGTTGTTGGCGCTGCCGCCGTAGACAAAGAAAGTCTTGCGCGCGGCGGGCGAGTAGATGGCGATCGGGGCGTGTTGTTGCGGGTAGGTGGCAAAGCCGCCGGAGTATTTATAGACGTACTGATCGCCTGAGGGTTGATTGAAATACCAGATGCCGCGATAGCCGGTGTCGCGGGGCAATGGCTCGGAGCGTGCGGGGAGCGCGAGCCCGGCGAGGAGGAGTTGGCGGCGAAGCACACCGATATTGTGTCTCATTCAGGTGTTTGCGGTTCATCACCGGGCCGAGTGTCGTCCTTTTTGATCAATTCCGGGATCCAGACGAGCTCGAAGGTGTGAGGGGATTGCTCGGGGAAGGGGGTGAAGCGGCCGTGGCGGCGGTTGGCGGCTTCGGCGGGGTCGACTGGAGGTGGGTCGAAGTCCTTGCGGAGATCGGGTTCGGGAGG
>DASRHX010001168.1:0-5858 GCA_035650295.1 Bryobacteraceae bacterium
AATGTCGGCCGCAGAATCATGCCCGATACGGCGTGAATCCGGTCCTGCGTATACCCCATCGCCCGCGCCTGCTCCACTGCCTTCTGCGTGCCGCACACCACGTGCTGCTCCTGCGGCTCCAGCCAGAAATGCGGAGGGTAATCGGCCATGTCCGTGATGATCGTTACCAGCGGCGTGCGCGGCGTAATTCTGCGCAACGCCTCCAGCATCGCCCGGTTGAAATTCGGAATCAGCGACACAAAAAGGTCCGGAGTGTCAGTTCTCCAGAACTTCTCGATCAGTTCCACCGTTTGGGAATGATAGAGGCGAATTACCCCATGCATCAGCGGAAGGACTTCCTTCGTCCCCAGCGTCCAACCCCGCTTCAGGATGGCGTTGTAGATGTCCTCAAGCCCATGCCCAGTCATTTTCTTGAAAACGTCAGTGGGCGAGAGCACCTCGGTCAAATTGACCAATCGAACGTCCCATGGCCGGCCCTGCTGCTTGATGACAGCTTCAAGCGCCAGGGTCGCGCTCCGGTGTCCGGCGCCGGCATTGAAATAAACGAGATCCACTCGCGGGCGGGGCAACTTCATATGGTAGGCAAGCGCACCGGCTTCGGCAAGCGCGTGCGCGTTTTCAAGGCCTTCAAACAAAAGAATTCATCCGCGTTTTTTCGCCTTTTTAACGCTTTGTCACATAAGACTTGCATCATCGAGGTAGGCAGCCAAGCCGAAAGGAGCGGTATGCTGGCAGTTACAGTGCGTGATTACATCGCCAGCCGCGATTACAGGCTCATGCGACGCGTCAATCGCTGGAGCGCGCCGCAGTGGGTTCGAGCCTGGATGATCTGCGCCACTCGCGGTGGCGATGGCTGGCTCTGGTACATCCTCATGGCCGCGCTGCTGTTTGCGGGAGGCGATCAACGCTTCCAGGCCGTTGGCGCCATGCTCACCTCCGGAGCCCTGACGATCACCGGATTCCTTTCGCTGAAACGCATCACCAACCGCAAACGCCCCTGCATGTTGGAACCTCATTGCTGGGCTAAACTGCTGCCGCCGGATCAGTTCAGCTTCCCCTCCGGCCACACCATGACCGCCTTCGCGCTCGCCGTGGTCGTCAGCCTCTTCTATCCCTCGCTCATGATTGGCGTGTTCTTTTGCGCCATCTCCATCGCCGCTTCGCGCATCCTGCTGGGAATGCATTTTTTAAGCGATGTATTGGCGGGCAGCCTGCTGGGAGCGAGCATTGGTTACTTCACCTATACGCTCTTCCGGTAGACCGCCTGTCCGTATCTTTAATGACGGCGCCGCAGCTCGGCCCGTGCGTGCCGCCCGCCCATCAGGAACAGCTTCTCCAGTTCCGATTGCGGCATCTGTGCGGTGAACTTCACCGTCACGCCCGACGTAGTCACATTCGCAGAACCGAACAGCGACTGGATCGGCGAGGAAACGGCGCCCGTCTTCGGCGCGTTCATCTGTACCATCGACATCAGGAATTTGTAGACATCCACGAGCGCCGCGGCATCCTGCTCGCTACGCATCACTGCCTCACCGCCAATTTCGACATTGGCTCCAAACTTCACACCGGCCGAAGACTGTGTGATGCCCTGCAGCACCTCGCCCTTCAGCGCCCCACCCAGATTCGGGTTGGAAACCGCCCCGGCGAACTTCGCGGGCGAACCGTTGCTCACCGCCCAGGCATCCCACTTCGCCGACGCCGCGTCGGCCTGTGCCGTAATCGCGGGGGGCTCGCTCTTTCCGCTCTGAATGCGATCCACCGTCGCCTTCACGTCCTCCGCCGGTCCGCCGATCGCAATTCCCGACAGTAATGCCACAATGCCCTCGGATTCCTTCTTCGGATTCAGCGCAAATATGGTTACGCCGTTGTAGGAGTTGAGCGCCGCGCCGTGCAGGCTGGCCGCGGCCGTCAGCTTCGCCGTGTCAAAGGTGCCGCGCGCCATGATGACAGCGTGATCCTTCCCGCCGCCCATGCCCTTGGATGCCACCAACACTTCGCGCAAATCGCGCCGCGGATCGAATCCCGTCATCTCGATCATCTTCTGGAGCTTCTGTTCTTCCGCTCCGATTTTGGACAAGGCGAACTGTCCAAAAGGCGAGTTCATCACCTTGTCAATATCGGCGCCGGCGACGAACTCGGCATCCGGCATTACGGCCTTCAGCATTGTGGGATCGGCTGCTGCCATCGGCAGCGACATCGCGGCAGCAAGTGCCAGAACAGGGAGTGCGGTTCTAAGGTTCATTATTTTCCTCACATCCTTCCTTACGGTCGGGATACCCTTTCTGTTCCGGATTTTTCCATCGACTCCCCCTGGACGGGCACCTGGTCGACAATTTCGATCCCATAGCCTTCCAAAGCGACGATTTTCCGCGGGTGGTTAGTCAGCAACCGGATCCGGCTCAGGCCGAGGTCGGAGAGGATTTGCGCTCCGATTCCTACCTCGTGCTGGAGCTTGCGCTGTCCGTCGGGCGTGGAGTAGTGCAGAAATTCACGGCCATGCGGAACCAACTGCGCCGGACCCTCCTCAGCCGGTTCAATGTGAATCCCCGGCCCGGTCTGATGCAGGTAAACCAGCACCCCTTTGCCTTGCTCGGCAATCTGCCGCAGCGAGCGGTGCAGCAGGCTGGAACAGGCGCAGTCGAGCGAACCGAACAGGTTCCCATAGCTGCAGTGCGAGTGCATGCGCACCAGGACTTCTGGCTCGTCCGAAATGTCACCGTAAATCAGCGCCATGTGCCGCTCCGGATTGTCCGTCACGCCAATAGAACTCGTATAGGCGATCGTGTGGAATTCGCCCGCATGCGTGCGAATCGTCCCTTCGCCCAGCCGCCTGACAATTCGCTCATTCTGCATCCGGTAGCGGATCAGATCAGCCACCGAAATCAGCTTCAGCTCAAATCGTTGGCAGAATTCCACCAACTGCGGCAGGCGTGCCATGCTGCCGTCGTCGTTCATGATTTCGCAGATGACCCCGCCTGGCCGAAGTCCGGCCATCCGCGCCAAATCGACCGCCGCTTCGGTTTGTCCCGCGCGCACCAGTACGCCACCCGACCGCGCCCGCAGCGGGAACATGTGCCCCGGCCGCGACAAATCCTGCGGCCGGCTCAGCGGATCCATGGCGACGCGAATCGTGCGCGCCCGGTCGGCTGCCGAAATGCCCGTGGAGATGCCCTCGCGCGCGTCAATGGCCTCGCAAAATGCCGTGCCGAACATCGAAGTGTTGCGTGGCGACATCAGCGGCAAGTGGAGCGCGTCGCAAACTTCCGGCGCCAACGCCAGACACACCAACCCCCGCCCTTGCATCGCCATGAAATTAATCATCTCCGGCGTAATCAGCTCGGCCGCAACGGTCAAATCGCCTTCGTTCTCGCGATCCTCATCGTCGACAACTACGAGCATCTTGCCCCGCCGAAAATCCTCAATCGCTTCGGGAATGGTGGAAAAGGGCATGCTCATTTTGATTATCGCGCGCCGCCGCCACTCATTGCCGCGCCGTCAGGCTCTTCGGCAGGTCCAGTACCGGATTGCCCGAGAAGAAATGGAACGGCCGGATGTGGAACGAGTGCCACATTGCCGGCATCACCGGCCAGTCCTCGACGCGCGGAATGTGATGGAAACCCAGTGTGTACCAACCGACGATATCCGTGTTCGCGATCGAACGGTTTGTCTTGGTCCACTCGGCCAGCCCGTCCTTGCCGTCCGAACTGGTGGGATACGTACCTGAGGCATAGCGCTCGCTGGGTTGATACGGCGTTACCCAGAACTGATGTTCTGAAAACGCGCCGATCTTTTGAATCGGATCGTCGGGGGACATCAGCGATTTCGCCGTCGCGCCCGGCATCACTTCATAGCCCACCGGGTAACCAAGCGGCCCCTTGACCGCCGGGTTCATGAACATCCACATTGAGGGCTTATCCAACTGAATGTCCAAAATGGCATCCTTTTCCCGCTCGGCCAGAAACGGTTGCGCCACCCAGATCGATTTCCGCATCGGGTCGTTCTCCAGCTTCTTGGGCACCAGCTTGTGCAGCATGAAGTTGTTCGCCGTGCCATCCACGTCGAGATCGAGGCGATAGGAGAAGTAGTGGTCGTGGTTCACGCCGACTGTATTCTCTGCGACGAACTGACCTGTGTGCGGCGCGCCATGTGTATGCGGCCCCGCCGCATCCTTCTCCACCGTCGCCTTGGTCTCAATCACTCCGGTGGCGCCCACGGCAACTTCAATGGTTCCATCCGGATCGAATCGCCAGTCGAGAATGTAGTCGTAGTTGCCGATCGCCGCCGCCGACCGCAACACTAACTGCCGCGTGGGACGGCCATGCACCGCGCCATTCTCGAAATGACGCCACGCCGGACCCTCGGGATTGCGCTCGAACAGGCACGCAAGGTGCGACGTCAGCTTCGGCGTTCCAGTCTCTCCTGTCGCCAGCCCGTCAAACCACGTCGCGCCCACCGGACAATCCAGCCCCGGCCGCAGCGGCTTGAGGAAACCGGCTGAGGCGTAGAACTCGCCGGCGTCGATGAATGCGCGATTGTTCCATCCGGTGGCCGTATCCATATAGGGCACGTACAACTCGCTCACGCTGGCCTCATACAGAATCGAGCGCGGCCGGCCCTTATCTGTGAATCGAACGAGATTCAGCACCGTGCCCACGCGCGGATCGATGCGGAACCGGAATAGCCAGTTCTGCCAGGAAATCTCGCCCTTCTCGATGCGAAAGCCGGGGCCCATCGGTTGCACGGTCGAAATCGGAGTCGTATGCGGCCGCGGATTCTCCGGCAGTTCCTCATAATTAATGTCGCCCTTCGGTACTGGCGCGATGCCGGTATCGGTCACCCGCGCGACCTTTTTCGCCGCTAGATCAACCACGATCGTCAGCCCTTCGATGGAGCGCCCCCAGCCGTGATAGACGCCATGCGTCTGCGAGCAGGAACCGAAGCCGAGTCGCTGCGTCGCCTGCTCCGGAATGGACCGGTAGGCCGTTGGCACCGCCGCGCACTCCACCGTCCGCATGTCCGTAATGCCGCGCTTCTTCAGTACTTCGATCACCCGCGCGTCCTGCTTAATGAATTCGCCGGCGCCGATCAACTCGCTGTGTACGAATGCGGCGTGCGCATTTTTCAGTTCTTCGAAGCTGACAACCTTCTTGCCCGCGATGTCCACGCGCGCCGCGAACGACTTCGCGCCCCGCAGCAGTACGACATCAGCATCCCGGCCGAACGGCTGCCCCGGCCGCCACGCCAGGACCTTGGATTTTTCCGGCGGCCGCAGCAGGGTGCTGACGAATACCGTCTCCGGCGTGGCATGGCCCGCCGCCGACATCGTGTCGAAGACGGTCCAATACTCGGCCGTGGTGAGGGCGTCCAGGGGATGGTGGGGCATTTGCCCTAGCGCAGGAATCGTCAGGAAAGCAAGCAAAGTAGGGGTTCGCATGGCGGAGTACCAATAACCCTAGCATGGGCGCGGGCCGGATTAATTCATGCGGTGGGATAATGATTCCTTCGCAAGATGCACCAACACCGCCTCGAATTGCACGCGACCATCAGCCCTCACGACGAGCGGATGGAGCGCCTGCGCTACTTCGGTTTCGCGGGCATCGTCGGAATTCTCCTGCTGCTGAACCTCACCGGAACTTTCCGCGAAGTGTTCGGCATCGATACCGCCGCAATACTCACCGTCGTCGCCGGGTACCGCACCTTCTATAACGCCATCGCCGGCCTGCTCGACAAAAAGATCTCGGCCGATCTAGCAATCTGCATCGCCGTCATCGCCGCCCTCAGCGTGGGCGAATACCTGGCCGCGGCCGAGGCAATGTTCATCATGCTGGTCGGTGAAGGCCTCGAAGGCTACGCCGCCA
>DASRHX010001169.1:0-7686 GCA_035650295.1 Bryobacteraceae bacterium
CGGCGGCGTAGACATCGGGCAGTGAGGTGCGGCAATGCTTGTCGACGAGGACGCCGTTGTCGACCCGCGCGCCGGCCGCTGCTAGCAGTTCGGTGTTCGGGACAATCCCGATTCCTGCCACCACGAAGTCGCACTCGATCAGTCGCCCGCTCGTCGCTCGCACGCGCTCCACCCGGCCCGAGCCTTCGAACGCTGCCACGGAGTCGCCGAGCACGAGGTCCACACCCTTCTCGCGATGGATGGCGCCGAGCACGTCGCCTACCTCCCCACCGAGGACCCGGGCCAGCGGCGCCTGGTCGGGTGCCAGCGCGATCACCTCGACGCCGAGCTGGCGGAGTGAAGCCGCCACCTCGGAACCGATGAAGCCTAGGCCGACCACGACGGCCCTCCGACCCCTTTGCGCCCTTGCCCGGATCCGGTCTGACTCCTCCACCGTCCGCAGCTGCAGCACGCCGTTCAGCTCCGCGCCGGGTATCGAGACGGGCCGATTCCGTCCCCCGGTTGCCACGAGCAGCCGGTCGTAGGCGATCCGCTCACCATCTTCCACCTCAACGTGCTTCTTCTTGGCGTCGATGGCCGTGGCCCGCGTTCCGAGCCTCAGCTGGATACCCTTCTCGGCATAGATGCCGGGCGGGTTTACTAGCTGGTCCTCGAGGCGCTCCTCACCGCGCAGGTAAGTCTTGGAGAGCGGTGGGCGGTTGTACGGCAGCTGGCGCTCGGCGCCGATGAGCTGGATCTCACCGTCGAAACCCTCGTCCCGCAGTGTCACCGCAGCGGTCGCGCCGGCCAGGGCGGCTCCGATGATTACGATTTGCTGTGGATTCATACCTGTCCTCGACCAGTGTCTTGAATTAGGACCGCCTCGAATACCCGCTGGCAGGCGACCTGACACGCACCCCTAATATAGAGTCATCGTAGCATAGGGTCAGTTCACGGCAATACGACAAATAAGACAACCGGCGTTGGCGAACGGGAGATGGGTGAGAAGGGCTCAACGGAAGGTCGTCGCTGACCTCCTCATCCCGATTCCTTGAAAACCCGACTTTGTCCTCCTTCGAATATTCGACGGGCCCATTTTGAGTGGATAGAAAGGTTAGTGGTCTGGGGTCTGTCCTGAACTGGACTTTATCGCTTTCAACTTCCGAATAGCCGTAACCGCACAGCCAAACGCCATCCCCTGCACCTTTGGGCTTTTTAATCTGTTCACACAGTACGGCTTTGACTACTCACTGATTCACATCATCCAACTTGTCGCTTGATAAGACAACGGGACTAGGATATTCGAGCGATGAAATTCGGAGAAATTCGTCGGAGAAATTCGGGTCAAATCTTTATCTATGACATTCATTCAACGGTGATCAACTTCAATGTCAAAAGTAAGTTTGCGATCCTAACTCCACGCTCAAAGGAGAATCTATGAAGAACCGATCGATATGGAGGCATGGAATCATCGCTAGTATCGCCCTAATGACCAGCGTTTTCGTTAGCGCCGCGGCCAAGGCGCAGATGGACCAAGGACCCAAGACTGATAAGATCTACGGCATCGGCCTGCCGCGGGATCACGCGTCCCAGCTGTTTTCCGACAGGGACTATCCCGTATTTCCACTGAAGCCGGGGCAGGAAGTTTATAAGGATATCGACGGCGCCCGCATGAAAAAGGACGTTATCGCTCTGTCCCAGATCGCGCTGCGCTACCGGGACGCCGTCAACAGGCAGTGGTGGGGTCGTTTTCCCGGCACCGACGCCGACAGGGCCGGCATGAAATACATGACCGATGAATTCACGCGGCTGGGCTTGAAGGTCGAGTCCTTCCCATACGTGATACCCAGGGACTGGCGCCCGCAAAGCTGGAACGCGACCTACACCACATCCAACGACAATAAGATCAATCTCGCCACTGCCTTTCCCGTTTCGGGCACCAAGGCCACGGGTCCCAGTGGTCTCACCGCCGAAGCAATATGGGTTGGCATCGGTGCCGAACCCGATTTTCTTGGCCGCGACGTCAAGGGAAAGGCCGTGATCATCTACAGCACCTTCGTTCCCGGCGGCCGCAGCCATTCAGCTTCCGATCGCGCCGGCCTGTTCAACGCGAACGCCCGGGCGCAGAAACTTGGCGCTGCCATGGTCATCAATGTAATGGCAGTCCCCGGTAACGGCCAATTCCAGCCAGAAGGCGGACTCAGGAACATCCCGCAGATCACTGTCAGCCAGGACGAGGGCTTCGCCCTGCGCGATCGGCTCGGTGCTGGTGAGAAGGTTACCGTCACGCTGCACCTCGACGCGCCGGAAGTGACCGATGTCGAGACGGCGTGGACGATGGCTACGCTGCCAGGCGCTTCGGACGAGCAAATCGTGGTCATGACCCATACGGATGGGTACTTTCAGGCGGCGACAGACAACAATTCAGGCATGGCCGGTGCGCTGGAGCTGGCGCGCCACTACGCCGCCATGCCGCAGGCCCAGCGTCCGCGTACGATGGTCTTCATCCAGTTCCCGGATCATCACCACGGCGAAGTCGCCCGCGGCCGCAAGGGCGTTGGCATCGACGCTACCTACAACTGGAGCAAGGTCGCGCTAAAACTCACCATGGAGCATCCATCCGAGACGCTCCTCTACATGTACAATTCAAACCTGACGGCGACAAACCAGATGAGCTCTGCACGTTGGAACGCCTTCGGCAGCCCTGAATTCGAACGGATGGCTTTCGAGCAGCTGCGTGACTTCGGCGTGTCGGTGTACGGCGTCGAAGACGGCCCGAAAAACGGCAACTACGCACCGTCCTTCCACATCATCAACCACGTCGTCTATCATACCAGCCTCGACACTCCCGACCTTGTTCCGGCCGAAGGCATGAGCCGGTCGGTCCGGGCGTTCGCTTCGATCATCGACCACGTCAACAAGATGACGATGGCTCAGCTACGCGGGCCGAATTTCCCGCCCAAAGATGAACGCGGCACGATTCTCGGAGCGATCGGTGAGTAGGGCTTGCGTGGTTTGCCCGGAGGAGTGATAAGGCGATACGGTGAATGTTGGAAGACATGGAGTCATGGAGTGATGAAATGGTGGTCATGACGATTGATGATAGAGGAAGGAGGATCGCGCACGCGATTGCGATCCTTGTCGTTGTGGTAATGTTTGCCCTTCCTTGTGTAGCTCAGGAAAAGTTTCGCTTTCCTATTGGCGAGTCGTCAAAAAATTTGAGCTACGGGCCGCTATGGGTTGCGGCGAAGATGGGTTTCTTTGAACGGGAAAGCTTAGACGCGCCGATCATTACCATGCGCGGTTCCCCGCTGACCCTTCAAGCTCTGACCGCGGATTCGATCTATGTGGCCGGAGCGGGAGTCGACGCTCTCATCAACGCTTATGAGAGAGGCGCCGATATCACCATGATTGGCGGCATGCTCAACGGTCTCGGTTTGAGTATGATTGGCGGTAAACCTTACAAAACCTACGCCGATCTGCGCGGCACCACCATCGGCACGCAAACGCTAACTTCAGGCACCGGCTTCGCCTTGCGGCTGGTGCTCAAGGCGCATGGTCTGGACTATCCGCGCGATTACAAACTTCTCAACATCGGCGGCGCTACCGATCGCTATCAAGCGTTGACTTCGGGACAAATTTCGTCGACTCCGGTGGGTTTGCCTCTCGACCTCGTGGCCAAACAACAGGGGTTCAACATCATCGGCTATTTCACCGATGACCTGCCTAACTTTCAGTTCGCCGGCTACTTCGTCAAGCGCTCCTGGGCTGAGAAAAACCGGACGCTGGTGGTGCGCTTCATGAAAGCGATGGCTTCGACGATGCGTTGGATGATGGACAATCGTGCGGCTGCCTGCGCTTATTTATCTAAGGAAATGGTGATCAGCCTCGAGCACTGCCGCTATGCGTCGGATTATAACTGGAAAAGCCGCATCTGGGATCGCAACGCCGATGTGAATGTCGAAGGCGTGCGCACAGTGATCAAACTAGTTGCTGAGCAAGGAATTCTTAAAGAACCCCTGCCCGAGCCTTCGAAGTACATCGATCAAAGCTATCTCAAGCAGGCGTTGGCGGAAATCGGTAGAAAGTGACACGTAAAAAGAGAGAATCACTTTTTACGTGTCATTCCGAGCAAAGCGAGGAATCTTTCTGAGTACGCCGCGGCTCTAAATGAACCACTACACCTTGACACCCGAGAGACGCGGCTATAAAGAATCGCAAATAAAAAGAGCTTGTGAAGGAGAGCGAAATGTTAGTTCAAGGGTTCGATCATTTCGTCGTACCGGTCAACGACATCGTTGTCGCTGAAGATTTTTATTCGCAGGTTTTTGGCGGCAAAGTCGTCAAGCGCCATGGTCTTACTGTACGCTCGCGGAGCCTGGGACCGCATACGTTTATCATCATCGCGGAAAAACGCATTGGTGTGTATTTACAAAAAGAAGAGCGGGGCACGCCGATCACGCCGAAAGGCACACCGACTTATTCGTTTACAACCACGGCGCAAGGCTTGCAGAACGTCATTCGCGCGCTGGAGGAGTGGAAAATCAACTTTGACGGGCCGGTCAAGAATACCCATTCATTTGCCGCCTCGACTATTTTCTTTGCTGATCCGGCGGGCAACAATTTTGCGGTCTATGTGCCCACCGTCGAGGAGAACAACGGCACGACGGAACGCCTGACCGGTGTCGGCTATTTGGAATTGGAAGCGCCCAATCTTGACGCGTCAATAAAATTCTACGAGCAGGTGCTGGGCTTTAAGGTTCTCGAACGCGGTCGCGATGCGCAATCTAACAAAACGCAGGCGACCATGCGGATGGGAAGCGGCCAGTATTTGATCTTGACGGAAACGCCATTTGGCCCCAAGGGCTATCCTATGAGCCGGCTGATTCCCGGGCCGCATTTGGGTTTCTACGTCGCTCCTGCGCGGTGGAAGGATGCGCTTGCCCAGCTCGACCGGCTAGGCATTCCCAATGGAGACCGGGGAGAAGAAGCCAAAGGCCGCACGCCCGGCGGAAACCAAGGAACCTACATGGATGATCCGGCGGGATATGTGATTCAATACATCACCGAAGGCATGCAGTAGCGGCTATAGCCGCGCTTGCGCGCAAGTGGCTGGGAAACGTCGTCAAACCGGTGTGGGAGAACTAGCAAAACGGAGTTGCGCGGTATCCTGCAAAGGCTTCGCGATAGCTTCAGCAAGAGATCGATAAGGTTTGCCTGATATCGCCGGCACATTCGTCGGGTGGATCAAAGACTGCTTTTCCACACGGCGGTTCTAAACAACTATAGGTGAGATCAGGAGACAAAGTGGGAGAAAAGCAGCCTGTCCTTCTTAATTCTCCGCGGCCTGGTTCAGGTGCGAGACTTTAGAATCGCTGTGAGGCGATCGTCCGTGCCTTCGATTCGTTCGAGATAGGGATACCGCAAACCCTCGAAGTAAGGCACGCGAACCGTTCTATAGCGATCGAAGGTCTTTACCAAAAGCTCGATCGGCTGATGCGTGCCTTTCGCAGCACGAATGGCTTCGAGCAGCACTTCCGGTGCGAACTCCTGCCCGTTGACGGCAATCAGCTTGGTAGCCGTGGTGAGGCCGGCTTTAAACGCGGGACTGTCCCAGACGACTTCAGTCACATTCCCTTTGTCCCTGGTCGAGACAGCGAGACCGAGCGAGAAGCCGAGGTTAAGCGACTTGGTCACCTCGTCCAGGGCCCTCAGATAGGAGGACTGTTCCTCGCGATAGACCAGCTTCCAGCCACTGCGCGCCAGGCCGTCGAGCGGCGCCGCAGGTCCATGGCCATCGAGTCGTTCTCTCAGGAAGACCTGCCAATCGTGTGGGGAAACGGCGTTGAGGGTCGCCACGATGTCGTCGAACGTGTAAGTGATGACGTCGTAGCTTTTGTCCTTCGTGCCGAAGAAGGCGCGAGCGAAATCATCCAGGGAGCGCCGGTTTCCAGTAAGCTCGCGAAGCTTAGTGTCCACGTCCAGCCACAGCAGGACGCCCTCGTTGTAGTAATCCACGGTGCGCTGCCAGCTCGGAAAGGGCAGCGACCGGCGGCCCCCGAGGATCGGCTGATTGGTTGTGTCTTGGAGATTGCGCCACACGCGGCCTGGCCGGTTGCGTTCGTGGACGGCCGCGATGTTCGCGAGCACCTCCTTTGCAAATTGCTGCGGCCAGAGCGCAGACCGCGCGGTCAGGACGATTCCCCAGTACTGCGTCTGGCCTTCATACACCCAGAGCAAGGAGTCTTGCATCGGCACATTGAAGTTGGCCGTCCAAAGATCGGCGGGCCTGCGATGCTTGCCGTTCCAAGAATGCGTCAGCTCGTGAGCGAGCAGATCGCGACCCGGAGCGTTCTTGTCCCACTCGGTGAAGTGTCCCGGGCGGTGCACGTTCTCGCTGGAGCGGTGGTGCTCGAGACCGATGCCGCTGAAGTTCTCGGTGAGCGCCAGCAAAAAGTCGTAACGATCGAACGAGCGCGTGCCGTAGAGCGCGTACGCTTCTTTCATCAGTTTGCGGTATGCCGCGAGCTGGTCAGGCTTGATTTCGAGCTTCGACGGATTGTCCGCCACCACATTGGCGTACACGGGGACGTCGGCGCCGGGATCGAGATCAACGCGCTTATAATGCCGGCCGGCGAACAACGGCGAGTCGACCAATGTTTCGAGTGAAGTCGGCGTGAACTCAACCCGGTCGGCGCTGCGAGAGGCTACGTCCAATGCCGTGCCGAATTGCCAGCCCGCCGGTAGCTTTACGTCGGTCTTTACCGATATCCGGTTCGTGTAGTAGCCGGCGGGATAGAGGACGACCGTGTTCCACTGCAGGCCGAGGATTTCCGGCGTGGCGACGATGCGTCCTTGCTCGGCGGTCTGAGGCGAGGCGAACTGAAATTCGAGATCGACGTGATCCGCATCAGCAGGCACATCGATATGGAACGCATACATGTTGACCGGATCCCGGAGCCAGGGCAAACGTCGGCCGCGCGCCGTGATGATCAGACCCGTAAGCAGGTTGACCGGGCCATTGGGTCCATGGGTGCCTGGCAACCATTGCGGATAGAGGAGCGTCAACGGACCCGGTTTCACCGGCACGGACTCGCGCACCATGAACAGGCGGCGATCCAGATCGGTCAGATCGACGCTCAAGGTCAGCGTGCCGGGATAGAGGATATCTTGCGGCGCGGGAATTTCGGCCGCATTGGCCGTTGTCGCGCAGTACAAGCAAAGCAGCGCGACAGTGATAAAACTCTTTAAGTGAAGCATCTCGAGCGGCTCCCTGAACAGCGAACTTGCGCGTGTCGATCGTTCTTCGCTGGGTGAAACACTACGCAGGCGCCGAAAATATGACGGGCCCGACCATGGCCGTTGTGGGCGGAGAGTATCCGATAAGTTGGTTTTACGTCAACCTTAGTCGGGTTCGGTTGGCAGAGATCGACATTGTAAGATTGTTATGTCAAACCCCAATTTCCCGTCGTAAAAAAACTTCCCA
Organism: Bryobacteraceae bacterium; assembly: GCA_035650295.1. Taxonomy (GTDB): domain Bacteria; phylum Acidobacteriota; class Terriglobia; order Bryobacterales; family Bryobacteraceae; genus JAFLBB01. Next base: position 7,466 of record DASRHX010001169.1, read on the forward strand.
TGACTGCTTCTATTAAACGTCCGGCATTACCGAAGCTGGAAGTTCCGCGCTTATTCTTAAACGATTTGAACGGAGCGAAGCGGTTGAACGGCTGGAACGACTTGAACCCAGCCATGCTCCCGCGCACTGGAAAGACGCGCTTGCCCAGCTAGGCATTCCCAATGGAGACAGGGGAGAAATGCGTGGTCTGTGGTCTGGGGTCTGGCCTGAATCTGGACTTT